>JBDLUZ010000174.1:0-4527 GCA_039805045.1 Bacteroidota bacterium
AGCAATAATGCTCCTGTTTCAGTAGCAAAATGAATGAGGTGCTCATCTGGTGTGCTGCCACGGCTGTCTGTCACCAGTATCACCGGTTGTGTAATACCCAGGTCTGCAAACAGAATAAACATCCTTCTGACACTCTGCATCGCATTGACATTGTTACTGCTTATGCAGAATACAACTGTTTTATCTTCTGCTGCCGATTTTAACCCCTTGGTGACTTCAGTTAAGGCTTGCTCATCAGCTGTTATATAGGCATCAACCTGTACAAAATTGATGCGGTCACTCTTCAGTGTTGCAAGATTGAAATCAGCTAAACCAAAAATGGGAAAAACAGATTCACTGTTTTGCTTCCATGCAGAAGCCTGTACAATATTTTTTAAAGTTCCTGGCAGACCAAATGCAATGGGTGTGCCACCTGTATATACGTAGTCCGCCGCTGCATCACCAATTGCCCACTTGTCTGTTGGTTCGTCATACGTATATCCTATGCTTTGCAAATCTGAAGGTGCAATTGAATCACGACTGCTTAAGTCAGCCACAACAACAGGCACTTGCTTGCCTCCAATATTTTCTACTGCAATTGATTTTCTTCTTGCATATTCAAAAGGAGAATACGGTAGTTTATCGATTGCAGGTAATTCAGCTGAAGCAGCGTGATTATTATATCGACTTACTATATCCTTACAAACAGGAATTTCAAATTCGGGATCTTCTGTAAGTGAAACACGTATGGTATCTCCAATGCCATCTTCCAACAAGGTTCCAATACCGATGGCAGACTTGATTCTTCCATCTTCTCCATCTCCGGCTTCCGTTACACCAAGGTGTAAAGGATAACAAACGCCAAATTCGTTGGTCATCGTCTCCACCAGCAATCTGTATGCCTGCACCATCACCTGCGGATTGCTGGATTTCATGCTGAGGATGATGTTGTGGTAAGACTCATCCCGAGCTATCCGCAGGAACTCCATCGCACTTTCCACCATGCCCATTGCACTGTCTCCATATCGGCTCATGATCCTGTCGCTCAAAGACCCATGGTTGGTGCCTATACGCATGGCTGTGCCGTATTCCTTACAGATCTTGACCAATGGTGTGAACCGGTCGCGGATACGCTCTATCTCTTCAACATAGTCTGCATCAGTATACTCAATGAATTCAAATTTTTTCTTATCAACATAATTACCCGGATTCACACGCACTTTCTCAATGATTCTGGCTGCAATCTCGGCTGCATTGGGTGTGAAATGGATATCTGCCACCAAAGGCGTTGTATAGCCCCGTCTACGCAGTTCGTCCTTTATGTTTTGGAGGTTAAGTGCTTCATTTTTGCTTGGAGCTGTAATCCTCACAAGCTCTGCACCAGCTTCTATACAACGAATGGATTGTTCAACTGTGGCGATGGTATCCATCGTATCCGTTGTAGTCATGGTCTGAATACGAATGGGGTGACCATTTCCAAGCAACAGGTCACCAATCTTGACTTCTCGGGTAACCAGTCGGTTATAAGTGCAGAGGCTGGAAAGCGGGTTTACAAAAGACATATCTTGTTGTTTCTATTTTTCAACTCATCTCTCAGTGCTCAACTTATCACTCCCAACTCACATTCTCCCCTTAAAGAAGCCTAGATCATCGAGGATATCTTTCGTTAATTTAATCCCGATTTCAGCACTATTGATTTCTGATCCGGCATCAAACTGCAAGACAAAAGGATAAACATGTCTGTTTTCTTCAATCCACCCTATAACCCAGCACAATTGCTTACCTGCTGTTTGAATTGATGCAGTATGGTATGCCAACTGATGTTGGGCATTGTTTTCGACAATCATCATCTTCTTCACACTTTCCTGCACACTTGCGCGAAACGGGTGCTGCCTGAAATACAAACGCTTGACCAGTCCAAGTTGTTCATCTGGTGAAATTTGTAAAGTATCATTCCAAAATGCATCCCGACCCGAAGCAATTTTTCTGTTGCCGTATTTTACACTATCCACCCAGAATTTCAGGGTGTCTTTTCCAATCAGTGTGGCCAGTGCCTCAAAATGAGTAGCGGATTGTCTTCCAAATACTGAATCTATACTCATTACCTTGCCCAAACTATCTGAAATGACTGAACGTTCGTCAGTAAGTTTTCCGGTATGTAACGCGATGAGGGTACTGAGGATATCAAAGGTTTGTCCGGGTGACGCAGGAGACTTAAATCTTTCGAGGTCATAGATGGTGAACTCCCCTCTGCTGTTATCAAACATGCCGAATGTTCCTGTTACCTCATATTTTTCAAAAATCTTCCCCAACTTGTCATCGATGGTAACATTGTTCACTGTGCAGGATTGCCAGATCAGTGAAGAAACCAGGAAGAATAATGTGATTTGCCTCAACATGGTGATGAATTTATTGATCAAGGGTGAAATTAAATGTTCCGCAATGAATACATTCAAAAAAATGGCGGGAGCCAGAGGCGCTATTCTCCTTTTTGTGATTTGACCCAGCGAAAGCCTACAAAACCCATGATAGCCAGTGGGGCAATCATCAAGTAAATAATGCCGCTATTCATCCCTTTTGCAGGTTTATGTCCAAGCTGCTGGGCAGTCTTGGTACAAATAGAACATTGTGCTTCCACTTCCGTTACCAGGGTAATGGAAAGCAGGAGCACAATGCTTATAATAACTTTCTTCATATGCTATGAAACAGCTTCTTGCTTCATTTGTTTAGCCAACCTGTTCCTTTCTGTTTCGTCCAGGATCAGTTTACGCATCCTGATGGAATTGGGGGTAACCTCAATACACTCGTCGTGCTGGATATATTCCATACACTCTTCAAGGGTCATCAGGCGCTTTGGTGCAATACTGGCGGCACCATCTGTTCCACTGGCGCGCATGTTGGTCAGCTTCTTGCCTTCATTGGGATTAACTACAAGGTCACCTGGTTTGTTGTTCTCACCTATCACCATACCCTTGTAAACCTCTTCTCCCGGATCCACAAAAAAGAATCCGCGATCCTGAAGCTTATCCAACGAATAGGCTGTAGTACTTCCACCTTCCTTGGCAAGCAAAACACCATTGTTTCTTCCTGGGATTGGTCCCTTCCAGGGCTTATACTCATTGAAACGGTGTGCCATAACTGCTTCACCTGCTGTGTTGGTAAGCATATTGGTTCTCAAACCTATCAAACCACGGCTCGGAATTTCAAATTCAATGTGCTGCATATCCCCCTTGGTTTCCATCACCGTCATTTCACCTTTTCTCCTGCTCACCAGGTCAATTGCCTTTGATGCATATTCTTCGGGCACATCTATAACCAACACCTCATACGGTTCGCATTTCTTACCCTCAATTTCCTTAACCAAAACCTGAGGCTGACCAATGGTCAACTCATATCCTTCCCTGCGCATGGTTTCAATAAGGACGCCGAGGTGGAGAATACCCCTACCAAAAACCAGGAAGCTATCAGCACTATCAGTTTCCTTAACCCTGAGGGCCAGGTTTTTTTCCGTTTCCTTCATCAGCCTGTCGCGGAGGTGGCGACTGGTTACAAACTTACCATCACGACCAAAGAATGGAGAGTTGTTGATGCTGAACAACATGCTCATGGTTGGCTCATCCACATGGATAACCGGTAATGCTTCTGGATTTTCGAAATCTGCAATGGTATCACCGATATTGAAATCTTCAATACCCACTACAGCACAAAGATCTCCTGCCATTACTTCTGTCACCTTACGCTTACCCATTCCCTCAAATACGTATAATTCCTTGATACGCTGCTTCTTCATACCGCCATCGGTCTGCATGAGCGTGATAGGCATATTTTCTTTCAAAGTGCCACGCTGAACTTTTCCAATGGCAATCCTGCCGAGGAAAGATGAGTAGTCAAGCGAAGTAATCTGCATTTGTATAGTTCCATCTTCAACCTTTGGCTCTGGTACATATTTCATGATACCATCCATCAGCGGTATGATATCCGTTGTTGGAGTGAGGCTGTCATTGAACCAGCCATTCTTGCCTGAACCGTAAAATGTTGGAAAATTGAGTTGCTCTTCAGTGGCATCCAGGTTGAAAAACAATTCAAAAACGGAATCATGCACTTCATCAGGACGGCAATTGGGCTTGTCAACCTTATTGATAACTACAATTGGATGCAGGTTGAGCGAAAGTGCTTTCTGCAACACAAAACGGGTTTGTGGCATCGGACCTTCAAAGGCATCCACCAGCAATATCACTCCATCAGCCATCTTCAATACCCTTTCAACCTCTCCACCGAAATCGGCGTGGCCAGGGGTATCTATCACATTGATTTTCACATCTTTATACGTAACTGAGGCGTTTTTGCTGAAGATTGTGATGCCCCTTTCTCTTTCAAGATCGTTACTGTCCATGATCAGGTCACCTGTATCCTGGTTGTCTCTGAACACCTTTGCAGTATGTAAAATCTTATCTACCAGGGTTGTCTTTCCGTGGTCAACGTGGGCAATAATAGCTATGTTTCTAATATTCATAAACTGGTTTGGAGGCCGCAAGTTACACTTTTTCC
>JBDLUZ010000175.1:0-4525 GCA_039805045.1 Bacteroidota bacterium
AGGCTGTACGAAGGATTTCGAAGCCCTGAATACCAATCCGCTTGCAGCTAGCCCGGCGAGCTTCGATGCAAACTTCTTTCTGTCTAATGCACAGAACACATACAAAGAAGCCATCGGTGGTTATGCTGGTCCAATCCTCTTCCAATCTGGATGGGTTCAGATTTTTTCGTCTACAACATCCGGTGCTGCAAACTACTACAGCAATATGGATAAGTATGTACAGTCTTCCAACACCAATTCATACACTGCTAATAGCTGGGGTAGCTGTTATCGTGCTGCCAGCCTTGCGCAGCAGGTTGTGAAGGATTTTGGTGCTGATGCAGAAAAAGTAAATACTGTTTCTGCAGCCATCGTGATGAAGGCGCTGTCTATGCAGTATGCTACAGATATTTATGGTGACCTTCCTTATACTGAAGCCCTTAAGGGTGATGAGGGAATTGCTCAGCCTAAGTATGACAAGCAGGAAATTGTTATGAAAGGTCTGCTTACTGAACTTGATGCTGCACTCACTAAATTCAATGCGGCCAAAGCAAAGCCAAGTGCTGATCTGTTCTATGGTGGTGATGTAGCGAAGTGGAAAAAGCTTGGATATTCAGTTATGCTGCGTATTGCCATGCGTTTCACCAAGCGTGATGCAGCTTTTGCCAAAAGCTGGGCTGAGAAAGCCTTTGCTGGTGGAGTCATGATGACTGCTGCTGATGATGCTTTCCTTAAAGGCAGCATCGCTACAGGATATACCAATCCGAATGCACGTGCACTTGATATTCCTGCAGACTTCTATTCAGTTCGTTGGAGCAAGACACTCATCGATTATCTTAAAGCTACCAACGATCCAAGGCTTGGTGTAGTTGCCGAAGTTCCTCCTGCAGGTCTTACTGGTAACACAACATTCGGACCGGCTGGTGATAACGATCCAGCTAATCAACTTGGTCAGCCTAATGGTTTCGACCTGAATGGTGGTGCTACAGATATCACCAAGGCTCCAGGCTATCCTGGTGGTACAGGTACCGGTGGTGATTTGTCGCCTATCGGAAAGTATTCCAGGCCACGCACTTCAGTTTATACACCAAACAGAGACGTAGCATTCTTTATCATGACTGCTGCTGAAACTTCTCTTTTGTTGTCTGAAGCAGCAGCAAGAGGTTGGTCAGTTGGTGGAAATGCCGCTACACATTATGCAAATGGTGTGAAGGCTGGTATGCAGTCTCTGGCTACATTCAGTGCTGCAGGTAATATTGCTGCCGGTGCTATTGATAGCTACATTGCTGCCAATCCACTTAACACAAGCAGTCAAGCTGCTTCATTGAAGCAAATCAACGAACAATTCTGGGCAACAACCGGAATGTTGTTGAACTTCTCTGAATCTTGGAGCAACTGGAGAAGGTCTGGATTCCCAGCATTGACGCCAGTAGTTTATACCGGTAATTTCTCCGGTGGTGCAATTCCACGCAGGCAGATCTATCCTACTGGTGAAGCATCAGTAAATGGTGACAACTACAAAGCAGGTTTGAGCGGTCTCGCTCCTGCCACAGATGCATGGGCTTCCCGTGTATGGTGGGACAACTAGTCGTTTTCCATATCATTTTAAAAAATGTCAGGCCCTTGGGCCTGACATTTTTATTATAGCTAACTTTGAATGACTTCGCACTGAAACCCAAACATTTTCCATGTTTAAAAAATATTCCTTTGTCTGTGTTCAGTTGTTTGCATGGTTGTTGATGTGTTTTGTACAGATACAATCCGTAGAAGCACAACCCCTTTTCAGGCAGGTTCAGTCTGATTCATCTGGAGTTTCCTTTCAAAACAGAATCATTGAGAGTGCGGGAGTCAACATCATTACCTATGAATATTTTTACAATGGTGGTGGAGTGGGAGCAGGTGATTTCAACAATGATGGCCTGGTAGACCTTTACTTTACAGGCAATATGTCTCCCAATAAGCTGTACCTCAATAAAGGAGGGTTCAAGTTTGAAGATATTACGCGAACTGCCGGTGTAGCCGGAAGGGTAGGTTGGAAGACTGGTGTTTCTGTTGCAGACGTTAACGGAGATGGGTTTTTAGACATTTATGTTTGCTATTCAGGAGACCTGGATTCATCGCAACGGGCCAATCAATTGTTTATCAACAATGGGGACCTGACCTTTACCGATAAAGCCAAGCAAATGGGTGTTGCAGACATGGGCTATTCAACCCATGCAGCTTTTTTTGACATGGATAGGGATGGTGATCTTGATTTGTACGTTTTGAATCATAATATTAAAAACCTCCGGAATTTTGATGCGGCTTATGTAAAGAAAATGACGGATCCATTTGCAGGAGACCACCTATATCAAAATAACAATGGCAAATTCGTCAACATCACTCAAAAGGCCGGTATCTTATCCAATCCACTGGGTTATGGACTGGGTTTGCATGTTGCAGATATAAACAATGATGGCTGGTCTGATATCTATGTTTCCAATGATTATGTTGAAGAAGATTACCTCTATATCAATAATCGCAATGGTACCTTTTCTGAAAAGCTAAAACAGTCTTTCGGGCACCTCTCCAATTTTTCTATGGGTGTGGATGCCGCAGACATCAACAATGATGGTTTAATTGATATTTATACGCTGGATATGCTTCCTGAAGATAACAGGCGGCAGAAGCTGTTGTACGCACCTGATAATTACGAACTCTATAACAACACCCTTAAAAATGGTTTCTATCATCAGCTGATGCGCAACATGCTCCAGCTCAACAACGGTAATGGCACATTCAGTGAAGTTGGACAAATTTCAGGCGTTTCAAATACAGACTGGAGTTGGGCTGCTTTATTTGCTGATTTCAATCATGATGGCCTCAAGGATCTTTTTGTGACGAATGGATACGGGCGTGACATGATTAACCGGGATTTCATGAAGTTTTATGCAGATGAAAGATTGAAGCATTTACAAGGAAAAACAGATAGTCGCATGTTTCAGATGCTGCAGGGGATAAAGTCGACACCACTGCATAACTATATTTTCCAAAACGAAGGTGACCTTAAATTCAGAGATAGGTCCGCGGATTGGGGATTTGAGGAACTGAATTTTTCTCATGGTGCTGCTTATGCTGACCTAGACAATGACGGAGACCTTGACCTGGTGGTAAACAGCATGAATCAGGAAGCAGGTATTTACAGCAATAACCATGTTGAATTAAATGGTAAAGGACATTATTTAAAACTCAAACTTAGCGGTGCTGGTAAAAATACAGCCGCAATCGGAGCTGTTGTCACCATCTTTACGAACGATCAGACAATTACCCTCCAAAACTATCCGGTTCATGGTTTTCAGTCGTCTATGCAAACGCCCTTGCACGCAGGATTTAGCGCAGCCAAAATAGATTCTATTGCCATACGCTGGCCCGATGGTAATTACCAGATAATCACTCAAGGAATTCTTTTAGATACATTGCTTCTTGTTGCGCAGGATTTGAAAATAAAAGGCAAAGAACCAATACTAAAAAGAAGTAGTCCGCTTTTCACAAAGGCTTCACCTAAAATAAGTTATCAGCACATTGAAGACAAAGTCAATGATTTCAAGCTTCAACCCCTGATGCCTAATATGCTATCATTCAGCGGTCCACGGTTTGCAAAAGGTGATGTCAATGGGGATAAGCTCGAGGATGTTTATGTATGTGGACCGAAGGGACAAGCCGGCAAGCTCTTTATTCAAAACCGTGACGGATCATATATTGAAAAACTTCAGCAGGATTTTGCAACCGATGCTGAAGCCGAAGATTGCGATGCTGTTTTTGTTGACACAGATCAGGATGGTGATCTTGATCTGTATGTAGTAAGCGGAGGCTATGCTATAGACGATGAACAAATGTTGCAAGACAGGTTATATCTGAATCAGGGTGGGAAGTTTATCCGCAAGAAAGAATTATTGCCAATTGAGCTCAATGCCGGATCCGTAGTTGTAGCGCTCGATTTCGATACAGATGGTGATCAGGACCTGTTTATTGGTTCAAGGTGCATCCCCGGTAGCTATCCTATGGCTCCCTCAAGTATGCTATTGGAGAATGATGGTAAAGGTAAGTTCAGGGATGTGACAACTGAGAAAGCTTCATTTTTCAGTTCGCTCGGAATGATAACTGACGCTATCTGGATGAACATTGACCAAAGTGGCTCTGATGAGCTCATCGTAACGGGTGAATGGATGTCTCCGCGCGTATTTCAATACAAGGAAGGTAAGATGCAGGATATCTCCGCACGCTTTTTTACTAAATCATATGCTGGATGGTGGAACTGTATCAAAGCATCAGATCTTGACCAAGACGGTGACCTGGATCTCATCGCCGGAAACTGGGGAACAAATTCTCCCTTCAAAGCGGGTTCGGGTAATCCGGTTAAGTTGTATTATGGGGACTTCGATAGCAACGGCTTTGTTGACCCGCTTATCTTTCATGATATCATGGGGAAATCATACCCCATGGCTTCCCGCGATGAACTCACAGATCAGATGGTTAGCCTCAGGCAAAGGTTTCCAACCTATGACTC
>JBDLUZ010000176.1:0-4522 GCA_039805045.1 Bacteroidota bacterium
AGTCAGTTCACCCCTTACAGGAAGACCTGATGCATCAACGATAACCTGTCCTTTTGAATCATACTTGTAATCGAATGCCATGATCTGCGGACCAGCAAAACCAGGAACATAGGCAGTGATAGCATTACCCAGTGTACCACGACCTGAGCCGAGGTTAAGCCTGCTGTTGTTTGGATCAGTCTTCAATACTTTATTCTCTACACTTGTGAGGTTGAATGTAATATTCCAGCCGAAATCCTTTTTACGAATCGGTGTACCTGTTACCTGTAATTCTATACCCCTGTTCTGAACTGAACCTGAAGGAACAAAACCACTTGTGTATCCTGTAGCAATAGAATAAGAAGCAGGCATGATCTCATTCTTAGTCTTCTTGTCGAAGTAAGCAAGATCAACCCCAAGTCTGTTACCAAAGAGTTTCAGATCAAGTCCGAACTCAAGTTCGCTGGTAGTAAAAGGCTTCAACAAACCACTAGGCAGTGAAGTTGGGAAGCTTCCCACTGGAATACCATTGTAAGTATTACCCAAAGAGTAGTAAACCCTTGTTTGGTAAGGATTGGTAAACTCGTTTGAAGTAGTAGCATAAGAAGCCCTGAACTTACCGTAAGAAAGGAAAGAAGGCTTGTAAAGCTCAGAGAATATAAAGCTGGCAGTTACTGAAGGAACAAATGCTGTGTTGTTATTTACAGGGAGTGTAGAATAAGCATCATATCTTCCTGTAGTTCCCAAAGTCAGCAAATTGCGGTAAGTGAAATCAGCAGTATAGTAAGCTGAGTTAACCTGAGTTTCAGAGAAACCATAGCTTCTTCCGATATTGGTTACGTTGTTGAATGCATAGAGGTAAGGAAGGATAAATGGACTTCCTGAAACACCCATACCTTCAAACCTGTTTTTCCTCAGATTTGCACCAATTGCAGCATCAAAACTGATATCTGCAGTAATGTCTTTAGCAGCACCAACAAGGGCGTCAATATTCAACTCAGACCTGTCTGACTGGCCTTGGTTGTTCAAACCACCCCTTCTACCTTGTGAGTAAGCAGTACCCCATGGCGTTACGCTGAGGGAACGGTCAAACTGCTGGTCAAGACCAAGACGCGCCTGGGCATAGAGCCAATCAGTAAAGGTGTATTTCAGGGTTGTTGCAGTAGTAAAACGCTTTCTACCCATATCGTTCACAAGCTGGTTAACTACAAACCAGGGATTGCTCACATATTCATCATCACTGAACTGGATTTCAAAACCAGTTGCAGGATCATAACCAGGAGCCAGGATCTTCTGATCCATATTTGTTGCCAGGAACAAACCATTGTTTGCATTCAAAGGACCATCACTCAAGTATGGAACATTGCCTGCCAACTGGTCAAGGTAAGATGCAAAAAGGCTAACACTTAATTTGGAAGTGATATCCTGTGCAATATTCAGGTTAACAGTTTTCCTTTTGAGGTCAGTTCCACGCATGATGGAATTGCTCTGCAAATCAGAAAAAGACAAACGGAAAGAACCATTTGCACCACCTTTAGAAAGTGAAACTGTATTCGTCAGAGAAGGACCAGAGCGATAGAAATTCTTAACATTATCCTTTACAGCAGTGTAAGGATATGAATTTCCGTCAAACTGAATCACTGAAGAACCATCAAGCTTACCACCCCAGCTAAACCTTCCAGTCTGTCTGGCCAATGCAGCTGTAGCAGGCTTTTGTCCACCTACACCCTGACCATACTCATACTGAAAATCAGTAAAGTCGATTGCATGCTCTTCCATGAAGTTCATGTTGTACTCAACAGAAAAATCATTCTTCTTACCAGACTTCGTAGTAATCAGGATGACACCATTGGATGCCCTTGCACCATAAAGTGCAGAAGCTGATTGACCCTTAAGTACTGTCATAGACTCAATGTCGTCTGGATTGAGGTTACCAATACCATCGCCGCCATCGCCGCCACCCCACTCACCAGCACCACCGCGCTGGGTGTTATCCATGGGAATACCATTGATAACAAAAAGAGGAGCACCTGAACTGTTCATACTGGGGTTACCTCTGAGAAGCAGCTTAACAGTACCCTGTGGACCAGAGTTTGTTCCTGCAACTTTGAGACCCGCAACACGACCACTCAGAGAGCTGGCAACGTTTGTTTCCCTGGCTACGCTCAATGCTTCGTTCTTTACTGTAGTAACGGCATAACCCAGCTTCCTGGATTGCTTGGAGATACCAAGTGCTGTAACTACCACATCCTGAAGCTGAGTAGCGTCGTTGGCCAAAGAAATGTTGACACTTGACTGAGATGCACCTACTGAAATCTCAGTGGCAGTGAAGCCAACTGAAGAAACCTGAAGGGTAATGTTCCCTGTAGGCACCTGAAGACTGAAAACACCATCTGCATTGGTTGTGGTCACATTGCTTGTGCCCTTAACCTTTACAGTGGCAGAAACTACACCCGCATTATCGGGCCCGGTAACCTTACCGGTCAGCTGACGTGTCTGAGCAAAAGTCAACAGACTGAAGCCCAGTACGTAGCAAATGGTCAGTAGCGATCGTTTCATACTGTGTTTGTTTGGTTTAGAGATTAAAATTTTGGACGCTAAAAATATAATAAAAAAATTGAAAAAGTTCAAGAGTTACAAAATAGACAATAAAAATTTTACATTAGCTGCATAATAGCAGATGAAAAAAAATAATTTAAACTTTGACGTATTTCTTGCAGGTGATGCGTCTGGTGTAGTTTACAAAAACCGAACCCAGAAAAAGGCAATGATCAGGTATATTGATCAACATGGGTTAAGTACAATAACAGAAATGAGTCATGAGCTTAAGGCAAGTGTACCCAAAATGACTTCTCTGATTAATGAACTGATTGCAGCCGGACTGATTCAGGATCAGGGAAAACTGGATTCTACTGGTGGCAGAAGAGCCAGTGTATATGGATTGGTATCAAGTGCTTGTTTTTTCCTTGGCGTGGATGTAAAACAATACCACATCAATTTCGGATTGATGGATTTCAATAGAAACATGGTCATTGAAAAGCAAAAAGTACCTTTTTTACTCGAGAATGATCCTGAATGCCTGCAAAGGCTTATTGGAACCATTGAGGAATTCATTGACTCAACTGGCGTTCAGCGACAGTTGATCTTAGGTATGGGGATCAACCTCAAAGGAAGAATCAACCTCAAAGCTGGCCATAACTTCAACTACTTCCATTTTCATGATGAACCGCTAACTGAAACCATCGAGAAAAAAATTGGCATCCCCGCATTCCTCGAAAATGATTCAAGAGCGATGGCACTTGGCGAATATTACAATGGTGTGGATGCCAATGAAAAGCATATCGTATTTGTAAACCTTGACTACGGGATTGGCACAGGTATTATTATAGATGGTAACCTGTACATAGGCAAATCCGGCTTCAGTGGTGAAATCGGGCACATCCCCCTCTATGACAATGAACTGCTTTGCCACTGTGGCAAAAAGGGATGCCTGGAAACTGAAGCCTCAGGCTATGCCTTGTTGAGAAAATTTAAAGAGCGGATTAAAAAAGGGGAATCCTCTTCTGTACTAAGAGACAACAAAAGCCCGGAAGACATCACCCTTGCTGATATTGTTTCGGGAGCTCAGGCAGAAGACACCCTCTGCATCGAACTGCTTGCCGAATCTGGGGAAAAACTGGGTAAAGGTCTAGCAGTGTTGATTAATATTTTTAATCCCGAACTGATGATCATCGGTGGGGTGATGGCTGAATCCGGTGACTTCATCAGACTTCCTGCTCGGAGCACCCTCAATAAATACTCTCTTGGCCTCGTGAATAACGATACCGTGTTGAAGTTTTCTACCATGGGGGAGAAAGCCGGAGCAATTGGTGGATGCCTGAACGCGAGAAATAAAACAATCAACTGATTTTCCTCACCGCCACATTTAGTAAGCCAATGCAAACAGCACGCGCTGGCTGCTTGGCTTCCCAGAATATACACAAGCACCCGATTCCTGTGCATTATTGAGTGGAATACAACGTATTGTGGCTTTTGTTTCCTCCTTGATTTTTTCTTCTGTTTCCGGCGTTCCATCCCAATGGGCAGCAACAAATCCTCCCTTTTGATCCAAAACAGCCTTGAACTCTTCCCAGCTGTTTACTGCTGTAATGTGCTCCTCACGGTATGCAAGTGCCCTGTTAAAAAGGTTTTGCTGTATGGTCTCCAGTAAGTCTTGAATGTACTGCGCCACACCTTCAACCGGAACTGAAGTCTTTTCCCTGGTATCTCTGCGGGCAATTTCAACTACGCCATTTTCAATATCCTTGGGTCCAATGGCTATTCTTACCGGTACACCTTTCAATTCGTATTCAGCAAACTTCCAACCCGGACGATTATTTTCAGAATCATCGTATTTAACAGAAATACCCCTGGCTTTCAGATCTGCAATCAACGGTGAAACTTTTTCATCAACAGCTGCCTTTTGCTCTGCCCCTTTAAAAATGGGCACTATAACTACCTGTAGTGGCGCAATGCGCGGAGGCAGAACCAATCCCTGATCATC
>JBDLUZ010000177.1:0-4505 GCA_039805045.1 Bacteroidota bacterium
TCCCTGGAATTTGAAGTATTATACGGAATGCTTTTCAATGAACCATTCCCCCCGGCAGATACCTTTAAAGTTTACAGAAGCAATAAACTTTACAAGCGAAAAGAGAACCTGCAACGCATCATGAAAGGGTTTGTATTGAGCTGGCAACCCAAATGGGTACCGGGCCTTTTTGCAGGGGTGGAGCAATCAGAGGTGCGCTATCTCTACGAAACAAGAAAAGTGAAGGACTGGCTGCCTTTTAAAAAACCTTTCCGAAAGGTCATTTTTGATCTGCCGGAAAAAGGTTTGCTGTTGAGCGGACTATTCCTCAAGTACCGCATACCTAAAGCCAATGCGGAGATTTATGGTGAATGGGGATGGAATGATGCGAGAAGGAATTTCAGGAGTTTCATGGTCAATAATGAACAAGGTATTGCGTCTGTATGGGGTATCCGGAAACTGTTCAAACCTAAAATGGAAGAGGGTGAGGAGCCTGGTTATTACTGGGAGTTGAATGCAGAAATTACCAACCTGCAAATCCAAAACCAGAAAGACCTTTTTGTAAATACAGCACCTAAAAGTTGGTACCTGCACCCGCATGTAAGGCAAGGATATACCCATGATGGACAAATACTCGGTGCTGGAACAGGACCAGGGGGCAATAGCCAATTTCTTGAATTCAACTGGCGTAGCGGACTGAACAGAATCGGTATTTCGATGGAAAGGAAAGTCAACAACAATGACTTTTACATATATCATTTTACCAACTCTGTCGATTACAGAAGATACTGGGTTGATTTTGCCGCATCCTTGCACCTGAGTTGGCAATTCGGACACTTACTTGTTAATGCGGAACTGTCTTCCATCAAAAGTCTTAATTACAATTACTGGCTCTTTCAACCTACTGATGCCTATTTCATATCCGGAAGAGATGTAAACCAGTCTACCGGCAATATTTCATTGCGCTATTTCTTCAAACACCTGTGAAAAAACTCGCTATCATCATCATCAACTGGAACAGCCTTGAGCTGACTTTAGATACGTTGGAAGCCTTGCAGCACTGCAGTTTCAGGGATTTTGATGTAGTCCTGGTTGATAATGGGTCAACTGACGGATCGGGAGAAATACTTCGGCAGCGTTTTCAAGAGACCATACATCTTGCCTCTCCCGTAAACATTGGATTTACTGGGGGCAATAACCTGGGTATGCAATATGCCTTGGATAAAGGGTATCCCAATATCATGCTCTTGAACAACGATGTAGATGTGAATCCAGACTTTCTTGAGCCGCTCATCTTGAGGATGGATGCAGACCAGCAAATGGGAGCCATTCAACCGCTGATTATGTTTCACCACAACCGCAAACTGGTCTGGAATGCAGGTGGGAAATACCTGAATTGGTTTGGTGTGTCAAAGACGCTGACAATCCCTCCTGAAGCTACATCGTTTCGGCAAACGGATTGGATCACCGGATGTGCTTTCATGATTAAAGCTGAAGTGCTGAGGGAAGTGGGACTTTTGGAAGAAAAATATTTTATCTACCACGAAGATGTTGACCTTTCATTGCGCATCCGGAAGGCAGGTTATTCATTGTGGATTGAACCCGATTCAGTCATTTACCACATAGCAGGGATGTCTCAAAAAGCAAAAACAAAGGGTAAAGAAGGATTCGTCAGCCCTAAAGTGCATTACCTCAATGCACGCAACCGCATTTGGACCATCCGTAAATATACCAAGCCACTTGAGTGGCCAACCGTTTTTATCTACCAATTCTTTTACATGCTAACTGTTTCCTTATACTTTATCCTTCGCGGTCGTCATGAAAAGATGAAGTCTTGGTGGCTCGGAATTCGCCACGGACTGGCACTCATTACCAGTATTTTTCTATTGGCCGGCGGATTAAGTGCACAGGTTGTATCGCTTGATAACCTTCAGCTTGAAGAGGATATCAGGCGGGCTCAGCTGATGGGTAAGATCGATCAGGATTTGTCTTTTAACATTCGTCCTGTTCAACCAAGGAAAATAGGCGACTGGGACTCCTTGCTTCCAATGGCGGGCAAAAAACCACTCCTTGGGCGTGGACAAAAGTTCTTGGGAAAGTTAGGATACATTGATTTCACTCCGCTTCAGTTGACCACCCAATATGCTGCCAATTCACCATTCAAAGGCAATGATGGTCCGATGATTGGGGCAACGGGTTTGCAGACGATGTTAAGTGGTGGATTCTTCCTGAAGATGGGGCCATTGACAATTCAGGCAAAACCGCAGTTTGTGTTTGCTCAAAACACCCCCTTCCAGGGTTTTCCGCAGGAGCATACCCGTGAGGCATGGAATGAATACCTGTTTTTCTCTGTGCAGGCGGATGTACCTGAACGGTTTGGTGACAAATCATACCAACGTCAATTTATCGGTAACTCCAGTATCAGACTCAATGCCGGTCCACTTTCACTGGGAGTAAGCAATGAAAACATCTGGTGGGGACCCACCCTTAACAGCCCATTGATCATCGGTTCCCATGCACCAGGTTTTCTGCATGCCACCCTCAACACCCGTTATCCCTTAAAAACGCCGGTTGGTAGCTTTGAATTTCAGGTTATTGCCGGACTGTTAGACAGCTCCGGTTTTGCCATGCCGTCCAAACAAGGTGTATTTTTTGAACTCGAAGGACGAACCAATGAGTTGCGTTATATCAATGCCGGTGTCATAAGCTATCAACCAAAGTGGATCAAAGGATTAAGTATAGGGCTTACCAGGGCTATTCAGGAATACACATCATGGTTAAAATCCACAGGTAAGTGGTTCCTGTTGGTTGATTTGGTAGACCGTGCCAGGGATGTTGACTACATTGCTGAAATTAACAGGGATCAAGTTGCAAGTTTCTTTGCGCGATATTTTAATGCAGCGGCACAAACAGAATTTTATGTGGATTGGGGAAGAAACGACGCATTCTATACCACCAGGGATTTTCTCATGCAACCAGAACATTCCCGTGCCTATACCGTAGGATTCAGGAAAATCTTCCCGAAAATAAAAAAGTACAACTGGGAACTGATGTCTGAGTTTCACCGTGAACATCAGCCCAACACTTGGCTAATCAGAAATGCAGGATCCTGGTATAACAATACGAGGGTAAGGCATGGGTTGACAAACAGGGGAGAGGTGCTGGGGGCTTATTCTGGACAAAGTTCGGATATTCAATTGGTCAGGGTTTCGGCATTTGATGCAAAAAAACAGTTCGCAGTTCAATTGGAGAGAACCCTTCAAAACCGGGAGATTTATGAAAGACTATTTGGACTCCAGGATCCCAACGTCCGCCGATGGGTTGATTACATGCTGCGTTTTCAGGGACAATACAGATGGAAAAACATGATTTTCAACGCCCAACTGGCTATGAAATATAGCTACAACTATTATTGGTATCAGGAAACTGCAACCGAATTCAGGGGTATGAATTATACAGGGGATCTTCCCGCGGCGATGTTGCAAATGGGTGTGATGTGGAGGTTGTAGTTGGAGAGATGAGGGAAGAGGGATGAGGGATGAGCTTGCCTGCCGAAGGCAGGGGATGAGGGATAAGAGGGATGAGGGAAACAGTTTATGTTTAAAAACATGAATTGACTGTTTTTTAACCTTTTTGCAGAATTAACGAGTGTATAATTTTGTAAAATGGGAACTGTAAAAACATTTGATGATTTATTGGTATGGCAAAAAAGTATAGCACTAACGAAACTGATATACAAGATAACCAGTAAATTTCCTCATGAAGAAAAGTTTGCTCTTGCTGATCAGTTAAAAAGGGCTTGTATTTCTGTACCGAGCAATATTGCTGAGGGATATGGTAGGAGAACATCTGTTGATTATAGACGTTTTTTGTCGATAGCACTTGGATCTGTGTACGAAATTCAAACGCAATTAAGGATAGGTCTTGAATTAAATTTTATATCTGCAGATCTCTACGATGAAGCAAGGGGATTATCAAAAGAAATTGGTGTAATGATTTATGCAATTATAAAAAAAATCACCTAAGCTACTTTCCATAATTTTTTAAAACGTTCCTCGTCACCTGCCTTCGGCAGTCAAGCTCATTCCTCATCCCCTGCCTTCGGCAGGCAAGCTCATCCCTCATCCCTCATCCCTCATCCCTCATCCCTCATCCCTAATCCCTCATCCCTCATCCCTTTCAAAGTAATCCCCATCAACATCAACCCAAACCCTGCCAAAAGCCCCCAAAACAGATGAATATACCACTTTTTTCGGTCGTTTTCAAGGGGTAAGGATGCATGGTCTACTATCTGGACGGCCGGTGTTTCCTGGATGAGAGCGGTTTTGCTGATCTCCAGGTTTTTCATCAACTCGGCATAAATTGTTCCCATCATAATCTTCTCCCTTTCGCTGATTTCCCTGGTAACGGGCTGGTCAATGAAAGCAGGGTTGGCATTCAGCATCAACCTGTTTTCTGCTGTTGCTGAATAGGTTCTTTTATTCAATACGGCTTCAAGGCTATCGGTTCTGCCCTGAAGTCTGTCT
>JBDLUZ010000178.1:0-4721 GCA_039805045.1 Bacteroidota bacterium
ACGGGATTTCATCAAAAAGGCAAGGCGATTCCGTAAAGTATTTGGAGGTGGCATGCGTCAGGCAGGAAGTCTGGCTGCAGCAGGAACCTTTGCGCTTCAACACAATATCAGCAGATTGCAGGAAGACCATGAGAACGCAAAAGCAATAGAAAAAATGCTTTCGCAACTTTCCTTTATAAAGGGTATTATGCCTGTTGAAACGAATATCGTCATCGCCAAATGTGTCGAAGGCTTTGATGTACCCGCCTTTGTACAAAAAATGAAAGCCGAAGGCATCCTCTTTTTTGCCATCTCCCCTACTGCCTTCAGGATGGTTACCCACCTCGATTTTACTGCAGACATGTTGAATCCTTTGGAAAAATCCCTCAAAAAAACAATAAACTGATGTCATCTACCGAAAACAATCCAACACAATCTTGGAAACTGATGTCTTTTCCAGCAATCAATCCAACAACAACCAAATCTTGGCAAGCACTTTCAGCACATGCTGAAACCATGAAAAAAGCGCATTTACGCAACCTTTTTGCAGAAAATCCAGATAGGTTCGCCCAATTCTCCCAACAAGAAGGGGAATTGCTTTTCGATTATTCGAAAAACCTCATCAATAGCGAAACATTGGCCTTGTTGAACGATTTGGCAACAGAATGTGGACTAGCTGACGCCATTGAGTGCATGTTCGTAGGTGAAAAAATCAACAAAACTGAGAACCGCGCAGTATTGCATACAGCATTGAGGAATTTTTCCGGAGAACCAGTAATGCCAGAAGGTGTCGATATCATGCCAGACATCAAGCGTGTACTGAAACAGATGGAAGAAATCTGCAACCAAATACACCAGGGCATTTGGAAGGGATACACCGGAAAACCCATTCGCCAAATTGTAAACATCGGCATTGGTGGAAGTGATCTTGGTCCGGTCATGGTTACTGAAGCCCTTCGCCCCTATTGGGTGGAAGGCATGGAAGTGCATTTTGTCTCCAATGTAGATGGCACACATATTGCGGAGTGTTTGAAAAAAGTGGACCCGGAGCAAACCCTTTTCCTGATTGCTTCTAAAACATTTACCACCCAAGAAACCATGACCAATGCCCATACCGCCAGGGATTGGTTCATCAATAAATCTGGAGATGCGTCTCATGTAGCCAAACATTTTGTTGCCCTTTCCACAAACGAAAAGGCTGTGGTTGACTTTGGCATTGCCAAAGAAAATATGTTTGAATTCTGGGATTGGGTTGGTGGAAGATACAGTCTTTGGTCTGCCATTGGCCTATCTGTTGCCTTGACAATCGGTTATCCCAACTTCGAGCAATTGTTGAATGGGGCTCATGTCATGGACATGCATTTCAGGAAACAGCCATTCGATCAAAACATTCCTGTAAAAATGGCAATGATCGGATTATGGTATGTGAATTTCTTTGGAGCCCAATCGGAGGCCATTCTGCCATACGACCAGTATCTGCATCGATTTGCAGCCTATTTCCAGCAGGGAAATATGGAGAGCAATGGAAAAAGTGTTGATAGAAATGGGGATTTACTTGATTATGCATCCGGACCTGTAATCTGGGGAGAACCCGGAACCAATGGCCAGCATGCTTTTTACCAACTGATTCATCAGGGTACTTTGTTGATACCCTGTGATTTCATTGCCCCAGCCATCAGTCATAACCCCATTGGCGACCATCACGCCAAGTTGATGTCCAATTTCTTTGCCCAAACGGAAGCATTGATGAATGGTAAAACAGCTGAAGAAGCTGCTGTAGAGTTGGCAAAGCTTTCAGAAAGGGAACGCAATAGGATGGTCCCCTTCAAGGTTTTTGCAGGCAACAAACCAACCAATTCCTTCTTGGTGAAACAAATAAACCCCTTTGAGCTAGGCAAATTGATTGCTGCTTATGAGCACAAGATTTTTGTACAGGGCGTCATTTGGAATATTTTCAGCTTTGACCAATGGGGTGTTGAACTTGGTAAACAGTTGGCGAACAAGATTCTTCCAGAATTACAAAATGATTTGCCAGTAACCGGACATGACAGTTCAACAAACGGCCTCATTAATTTTTACAAAGGATTCAAAGCTTAAGACTTCACAGGTCAAAATAAAAAGGGATTGGTAGATACCAATCCCTTTTACTATGTTGGGTTGTAATGATCACCATTTGTCAACAGGCTCATCGGCACCGTTATCCCCTGATGAAAGCTCTGCAGCAGAAGGCTTTGGTGCTTCATCTACAACAGGAGCAGGAACGGGGGCTGCAACAGGAGCAGGTTGTGCCGGAGCAGAAGCGGCATGCGCATCATATCCGCCTTCACCATCTTCATCGTATTCATGGTTGAATGCGTCAAAATCAAAATCAGGCATAAGCTCCGTTTTGACGTGGTCAACAGCTTCGTTCAAAGCTTTGAGGAATTTATTGAAATCTTCTTTGTACAAGAATATTTTGTGCCTATCGTATCCATCATCATTAAAACGCTTTCTGCTTTCTGTGATGGTCAGGTAATAATCATTACCTCGAGTGGTTCTTACATCGAAGAAATAAGTTCTTCTTTTGCCAGCTCTGATGCGTTTACTGTAAACGCTGTCCATTCTTTTTTCGTTGTTATCGTACGACACAGTTAATGGTTTTTAGTGAATGCGTAGATTGATTCCTATAAAGATAGGATTGTTTTTGAATTGTCAAAATTTAGTTATTTATTTTTTGAGTGGCAGAAAAAGATGCCAGAAGGAAAATTAGTAGTCTGACCGAAATTAATCCTGTTGGGCAGACAGCAGATCAGCATAATATCCACCTTTACTGACCAGTTCTTCATGAATTCCCTCTTCTAAAATCCTGCCATCTTCCAGAACAATAATTTTATCAAACTTAAAAGTGGGTAAAATCCTGTGGGTGATGATTATTGCCGTACGTCCTTTCAGGTATCCATTCAGATTCTCAGCAATCTGAAATTCTGTGTTCGCATCTACAGCACTTAAACAATCATCAAATAAAAGCAATTCATTCGGTTTAGCCAATGCCCTTGCTATTGAAATCCTTTGTTTTTGTCCTCCAGAAAGTGTAACTCCCCGCTCCCCCACCATCGTATCCATTTGTTTAGGAAACCCTTGTATCTCATTCAAAATGAGGGCATTATCAGCAGACGTTTCTGCAGATTCTCTTGTGCCATTATCAGCACCAAAGTTGATATTCTGGAGGATGGTATCACTAAATAGAAAAACATCTTGTGGAACATAGCTGATTAATTTCCTTAAATCAGGAAGTGCTACATGCCGAATATCTGTACCATTGATCATGATACTACCGTTTCCTGGATCAAACATCCTGATCAGGAGTTGAGCTACGGTGGATTTTCCACAGCCTGTTTTTCCTATAATGGCAACTTTTTCTCCCCTTTTAATTTCAAAACTCAGTGCTTTGACAGCCTGTATGCCTGTATGTGGAAAAGTGAAGCTGACATCCTTAAATTGAATTCTATCAATTTGATTAATACGAATTGGATTGTCAGGTGAAAAGATCTCTGGCTTTGTATGCAAAAATTCATTCAAACGTTTCTGAGATGCTGATGCACGTTGAATATTAGAGGCAACCCAGCCTATTGCTGAAACCGGAAATGTAAGCATGTTGATATAAACCACAAACTCAGCTATTGTGCCAGAAGTTATTTGATTATCAAGCTGATAGATGCTACCCATAAAGATGGTGAGTAAGGTACTCAGTCCTATCAAAAGTCCAATTGCAGGAAAATAAATAGCCTCCATGGTGGAAAGAGCCTGGCCACTTTTCCTGTACAATTCACTCTGTTTTTCAAAGAATGATACGGAAGATTGTTCCTGGTTGTATGATTTGATAACCCTAATACCGGAATATGATTCTTGTGCCAAGGAAGTTAATCCGCTTAGCTGTGCCTGTATTTTTTCACTTTTTCGGTTGATAAATGTATTTACGTAATACATGGCAATAGCAAGAATAGGCAATGGAGAAAGTACATAAAGTGAAAGCAGCGCATTCTTTTTGAACATATAAAACAAGCTGATGCAAATCAGGATTACCAGGTTTATGAGATACATCAAAGCAGGACCGGAATACATTCTTACGCGTGAGACATCTTCCGCCATGCGGCTCATCATATCTCCGGTACTGTTCATTTTATAAAACTGGGCATGCAGGAGTTGGTAGTGGTTATAGACTTCATTTTTCTGATCGTATTCAATATGCCTGCTCATGACGATGATTGTTTGACGCATCAGGAACATGAAAAAACCACGCAGGAGTGCTAGTACGAGGAGAAGGAGTCCGCAGAAAAGGACCAATGAAGAAAAATCGAGAGAAAGAGACTTGAAATAAGCGATACAATATTGAACCAGTGGATCGAAAAAAACACGCCCCGGAGATTCAGCCGCTGGATTTATTTTTTTTTGTACTTCATCCACAACGAAGCCCGTGAGTTGAGGTGCAAGCAGTCCGAAATAATTAGAGATAAGTATAAATAAAATTCCTCCAAGCAGGCGCCACCGGTATTTCCAGAAATATTTATTCAGAGACCTCAGTTCACGCATGTTGCAAAGGTACCAAAGCAAATTCAAGGTTTTTGGATGTTTTTTTCAATATTATTTCATAAATCAGTTTTGAAGTTTTACTTTTGCCGCGGAGAGATGGCAGAGCGGTCGAATGCGGCGGTCTTGAAAACCGTTGACTGTCACAGGTCCGGGGGTTCGAATCCCTCTCTCTC
>JBDLUZ010000179.1:0-4444 GCA_039805045.1 Bacteroidota bacterium
CTGCCGAGCAGGTACAAATGAAAGGAGCATAAAAAAAGCGGCAAGCGGCAAACACTTCTTCATAACAGAACACTGTTTAAATATACTTCAAGATTGGTATACACCGAACTCAATGTGTATTTTATATTGTCATTGGGGTTGGCAGGGTCAAGTTTCTGTTGGAGCTCCCATGCATCGGGCATACCATCACGGTCCGTATCTGCCTCAGCAATACCAGATTGCAAGACAGGCCATGCCTGTTTAGTCAGTGCATAAGGTATACCATGGGCAAAACCACCCTGCACATCTATGATCCTTCCTGTGCCTAAATAAATGTCTTTGACAATTCTCGCATCTAATGTATCTCTCCTCAATGATGCTCCCGCCACTTCCAATGCGTCGAGGTAGGCCTGGTAGGCCGTCGATTGTGGAAGGGGTTCCGCTGGGTACGCATGGGGAACATAAACATCTTGCAGGCTTGTTACGATCCTACTATTATCTGCAACGCCTTCAGGAAAACCGTCCAACTCATTTTGTTGGACGAAAAAACGACCATAATCCAGTGTTTCAGTTTTGGAAGGATCGAGGATATTGCTCACAGCTGATGGCTTGGTAGATGGTCCGGGTTTGAAATAGTTGGCAACAAAGTTATAACGGCCGTTTTCACCACCATAAACAGCCTTGTTCTGCCAATTGTAAATGATGTTGTTCCTGAAATCAACCAATTCCTCCTGTGCTCCCAATCGGGCCCCATTGAACCTTGGATTTCGGTTTACGCAATGTGCAAAAATATTGTGATGTGCTGTAAGGTGGCGTCCTCCCCATATCCCACCAAATCCATGATTTTCCCAATCCTTATCGCCTGTTTCGAAATGATAGGAATAATTCAATGGCTCTGCAATGATATTCCATTGCAAGGTGGTGCTGTCACCACCATATACTGATAACACCTCATCAGTACTCCAACTGAAACTGCAGTGGTCTATGATGAGATTGTTGCATTTGTTGGCAGAAAGTGCATCATCAGAACCGCTACCATCAACCATCCCTTTTTGTGACTGGTATTTGTCGCCCATCCGAAACCGGAGGTATCGGATAATAACCTGATCTCCAGAAATCTTCACAGGCTGATCGGCAATGCAAATGCCATCACCAGGCGCTGACTGACCGGCAATGGTTACCTGTCCGTTGATAACCAATGGCGTCTCCAAATGGATTGTTCCGGAGACAGCGAACAGGATGGTTCTTTTTCCTTTGGCTTGAACAGCATCTCGGAAACTACCGTCCCCCTGATCATTAAGGTTATTGACAATATAGACCCTACCTCCACGGCCACCTGTGGCGTATTTGCCAAAGCCTTCCGCACCGGGGAAGGCCACAGGAATTGCCTCCTGCGAAACAACCCAGGAGAAGGTCGCCATTACAAAAAACAAACAAATCAGTTTCTTCATATATCCAAAAAGGAAGATGGTATTGTCTTACAATGCTAGTCAGAAAATAGGGCTATAAACCATTTGCCATAGGTTTTATTTACGCAATCGTTCCCGACAAAGATCCCAAAATTAGATTACATGAAATTTATCATGAGAATTGTATCTTCAACAACGTGAAACTTTCTGCTGTAACGATAAAAGATATTTCAAAGGAACTGAACCTTTCCACGTCAACCGTGTCAAGGGCCTTAAGAGACAGCCACGAAATCAGTATTGAAACGAAACAGATAGTCCTTGATTATGCCCGGAAAATCAACTACAAACCCAACAGGAATGCTCAAAGCCTGAAGGAACAAAAAAGCCATTCCATTGGTGTCATAGTCAGTGAAATTGCCAACAGTTTTTTCTCACAGGTCATCAATGGTATCGAATCAATAGCCAGTAAAAACGGCTATACAGTTAACATCTCACAAAGCATGGAATCTGCTGAGCGTGAGCTGATGAACCTGGAATACCTGACTTCAAGTTTTATTGACGGACTGATTATTTCCGTTTCAACTGAAACAAAAAATCATCTCTACCTCAAGGAAGTACATGAGAAGGGTTTGCCTATCGTTTTTGTAGACAGGGTAATAGATGAAATAGAAACACATAAAGTTATTGCAGACAATTTCAAGGGGGCCTATAAAGCCACAAAACACCTCATCAACAAGGGATACAGTAAAATAGCACTTGTATCCAACCATGCTGGACTTTCCATTGCCAAGGAAAGGCTTGATGGATATAAAGCCGCGCTTTCAGAAGCAAAAATCCCTATCAAAGAAAACATGATTGTTTTTTGTGATCATGGTGGGATGCTATACTGTGAAGTGGAGTCTGCCATGAACAGCCTGATGCGGTTACGCACGAAACCTGATGCCATTTTTGCCGGTTCAGACAAAATCACAACAGGCTGCATGCGTTTCATGAAAAATAAAAAAATTCGTATCCCTGAAGACCTGGCTTTGATCGGATTTTCCAACAACGACCTTACAGAATTGCTAAGCCCTCCACTTTCCGTTATCAAACAACCTGCCTTTGATATGGGGGAAGCCGCCATGACCTTACTGTTGAGCATGATGCAAAGCAAAAGACCACAACAAAAATTTGAAACGCGGATTCAATCTACTGAACTCCTGATCAGAAAATCTACCTAAAGAGCTATCTGTCTGGGATATGCTTTTAAATCAATGATGGTTTGCGGTATTTCTTTATCATTCCAGTATTTGTGAAGCACAAGTGCAGCTCCCATCGCCGTTGCCTGTGGCACTTCTGAAGCGAAAACATCCTGCTCCGCAAAAGATTCCGCAAGCATTTGCATGAATATTGCATTTCGGCTGAATCCTCCATCAACAAGTATCTTTCCTACTGGGCCATGCCTGAGTAATAAGCTGGTGCTGGCAGATTGAAAACGGACGAGTAAGTGCATGAGGATGTAGTAAGACAAATCAGGGGACCCCAACTCCATCAAGTCCACACTTTCAAAATCAACATAAAAGTTCGTTTGCATCAGGCTTAAACTTTGCAGATATAAACCCTGATCGAACTGCATGGCTGTATAAAAATCCACTGGTAATGCAAAATGCGCTGCAATGCGATTGGCGCCGGCTTCATGGGCAGGACCAAGAAAATACCTGGCAGCTTTAACAGGCTTTCCGGTGTATTGAAGGTAACATAAGCAATCTTGCTCAAGCTCCACATCAGTTAGGGTTACCTGATCAAAAGGGTTTAAACTGATGCTCCAGGTTCCGGTTGAAATCAAAATAAAGGGCTCCTTAAAGCTAACGAGATAGGGAATCAATGCCGATGAGCTGTCGTGCAAACCTATACCTGTCCATATTTCCTGACCACAGATATTTACCTGTACAGCATGATCTGAAGCTTGCATAGGAGCAAGAACCCGAGATATCCCTGTTGATGCAACCCAACGGTGGTAGGCGCCACGGGTAAAATCCCACAAATGTGTATGACAACCAACACTGGTAATATCTGTTACCCTTAACCCTGTAAATAGTCCGCTTATATACTGTGGCAGATGCAAGGCATAGGCAACTTTATTAAAAAGATCGGGTTGCTCAGCCTGAAGTCTCAGTACCTGCAAACCTGAATTGAGGCTTCCCAGTGAAGGAGATGATGTCTCCCGAACCATGCCTGCTTTTCCACCATGTTCTGTGTAGAACATTTCCGATAAATCCTGCGGATATGGCTTAAGGTAATTATACAGAGGAGTCAGTGGAGAACCGGTATGGTCTATATATACAAAACTGGCTCCGTATGTGGTAAAATTAATGGCCTTAACCAAATATGCTGGCTTCGCACACAACTGTTCCACCATTACCTTCACAGAATTGGTGAGTGCGGTAAGGTCTTCACATGGAAAAGCATCTTCATCAACGCTTTCGTCCATCCGCTCAGCATGCTCAAAGAGAATCCTGTACTGGTCATCAAAAAGCACAATTTTCTTATTGGTTTTACCAATATCGAGGACTGCTACCACAGGAACAACTTGCATAAATCATTATAGTTTATAATCCGGTTGCCTTGGATACGGCACCTCTTTCATCAATCAATTGCCGCCTGATCTGCAAAGACCTGTACGCACCTAAAGGATCGATAGCAGCTCCTGCCCTCAACCTGGCTTCTGCAACAATAGCGCGTACATCTGTACGGAAAGCATGCTGCAGCAACTCTTGTGCAAGCGCCACATCATTGCTTTGTCTGGCTGCATCCAAAGCAGCATCGTCAACCATAAGTGCCTGTGCATAGGCAATCATGATGGCTTCTACAGACTGCAACAGGTCTTCCAATGGATCCTTTATATTGTGTGATGCGTCAATCATCCAGCCCAGATCTGTTGCGTGGTTCATACCCCTTGCATTCATACCTTCTACCAGCTCCCTGAAAATCAGGAACAGTTGATAGGGTCTGATGGAGCCCACAGTAAGGTCATCATCTCCATACTTTGAATCATTGAAATGAAATCCTCCAAGCTT
>JBDLUZ010000180.1:0-6858 GCA_039805045.1 Bacteroidota bacterium
TTTCTTTAAAGCAGTCATGGCTTTTTCAGCTTTAAATTCCTGGATAAAACTGATAAGGGCATTTAATAAGACGATGATGATGATGATGATTGCGTCAGTTAGGTCTCCTGCTATGCCGGCAATAAAAGCCGCAATGATAAGCGTAATGATCATGAAATCCGTAAACTTCAACAAGAACAGAACCAGCGGTTTTCTTTTTTTCTTTTCAATCAGTTTGTTTGTTCCATATTTCTCCAATCTTAACCCAACTTCATCTTTATTGAGTCCTTGTTCACTGGAATTTATTTTTTGTAAGACATCACCAATACTTAATTTATGCCACAGGGTTTTCATTTTCATTTGTTTTGATACAGTAGTAGGAGGTTGATTGCATATACGATAAAAATGAGAATAGAATCCCACGCGAGCAGAAACTTTTTACCTTTAGCATGATAGCTTAGTCCGATAATTACAATGGCAGACATGATTATGGCTGAGAGAATTGAAATGAGGTGACTCGGTGAAGCATCTTGAAGTAACAGTCCTTTTGAATAGAATAAATCATCAATCGCAAGTATTAGTATATTAAAGATGTTGCTACCCAGCAGGTTCCCCACAGCCATATCTATGGATCCTATTCTTACGGCAGCAATGGAAACCGCTATTTCAGGAAGAGAGGTCGAAACAGCCAGAAAAAAGGTACCCACAAAAGATTTTTCAAGTCCGGTTATTTCAGCGATTTGAACCGCAAAAAAGGGCAGTGCAAGAGCAGATATTACAATCAAAGCAGCAAAGAGTATGAATTTTCCTATGATATGTTTGGTATCAGGCGGTGCACCAGTTACGTTTGTTTGAGTTAAAGATTCAGGATGATTTTTTTCGTTGAAGTATATGATCCGGATTGATATCAGATAAATGAAAATGAAAATGATACTTGACAGGGCAATCCATGGTGTTATGGCAATGTGATGTGGGATGAACATAACCAAGCCCACAAGTGTAATAAGAATGATACCCAAACCTGCATTCAGAATATGCGTTTGTGAAGCCATTCCGAAAATAGGTTGTTTTTTGGGGGTGAATGCATCCATCAGGGCAAGAATTCCAAGGTTAAATGCACAGCTACCGATGATGTCACCAACTGCAAGGTCTGCGGAACCTATTAATGCGGCAGAGCTGATTCCCACCATAAGTTCCGGCAATGAGGTTATACTTGCCATGAGGATGATGCCTATCCACCCTTTGCTCATGCCGGTTACATTGGCCAGCAAATCACCATAGTATGAAAGTTTTTGTCCGGCAAAAAAAATAACAAGTGCACAGCATAAGAATCCTGTTATCAGCAGATAGGGTTCCATCGCTGTAATTTAACAAAATTGAAAAGAGGAATTGAATAGTGGTATACAGATAGCCGCTTAAGAATCAGTTACTCTTGAAATAAGTATTAAAAGGCAGGTATTGAAAGCAGGTGAAGATTTAATTGTCTTTTGAATCAAAGGTCAAAAATCCTTGCAAAGTGATTCTCCAGGTGGTTGCGCATGCCTACCCGGAATTGTTCAGGGTTGCCGTGCTCGAGGATGTCTACCAGCTCCTTGTGCGATACGAATGTTTTCAAGAGCAGTTGCTTTTTCAATAAACCGCTGTGGTGCACATAGTCAAATACAGGCAACAGCATTTTCTGGAATTTCTTCAGTGTTTTGTTGTTGGTGATCTCATACAGTTTGCTGTGGAATGCTACCTCGTGGTCGATGTTGAAAAGATGGTATTGTGTAGCAGGAGGTTCGTCAGCAACAATTGCTCTGAGGGCTGCAATATCTTCGGGAGTGATGCGGTGAAAGAGCAGATCACTCATCCCAATCTCCAGGACCAGCCTGATTTCGAAGATTTCCTTGAGCGTATCCTGATCCAGGATATGTGGGTTCATGCTTTTGGACATCATGCCAAAGAGATCCGGACTGGTTATGACTGATCCTTTTTTCTTTTTGGATTCAATGAGTCCCATCATCCTCAGCCTCGTGAGGGCTTCCCGAATGACCGTACGGCTAACGCCCAAGGATACAGCCAATTCCACTTCCTTTGGGATGACATCCCCGACCGATAGCTTCCTATCGCGCAGTAATTCCACGATGCTGTCTTCCACCTTATCCACCAGCGAACTGGTGTCTATGGCTTTGATGGCAGCTTTGAGCGGGGAGCGGTTCATGGAATATGTATTACTTATTGAAAACCCTGCAAAATTACTGAAATTTTTCTATTACTGAATTTTGAATACAATTCATTAAAATACAATATGTTATGTTCATAAAATAAATTATTTGGACAAGAAAGGAAATTCCCTGTAATTTTGATATGTCATACATAATACAATAAGTCAAAACAACTGTCATGAAAGTAAAATGTCTACGATTTTACCTCCTTGCTATGCTGTTCCTGTTTACAGCAGCCGGCTTTGCCCAAAGCAAACGCGTTACAGGAAGGGTACTGAATGATGAATCCAAGCCATTGGTTGGAGCAAGCATCGTCGTCAGCGGAAAAAAAACGGGTACTCAAACCAATAACCAGGGTGAATTTTCTATTGAAGCAGCAAGTACGGATTTGCTGATTATTTCGGCTACCGGATTTAAATCACAACAAATACGGGTTGGCGAAAATATGATCGTAGATCTTACACTGGAGCCACTGATGGGTAACCCCAAAACATTTGAACACAATCCAACCACCAATGTGGCAACTGTACTTCAGGGAAATGTTCCAGGTTTGCGTGTGCAACAGCGTACCGGTCAACCTGGATCTTCACCATCAATCACCTTCAGGGGTGGAACTGAATTTGGTGGAGGCGGTACACCTTTATTTATCGTAGATGGCGTTATTGTGCCGAATCTTTATGGATTAGACATCAACGACGTTGCAGGAATTGACCTTTTGAAAGATGCTGCAACAACAGCTATCTATGGAGCAAGGGCTGCCAATGGTGTTGTTCTGGTTACAACTAAAAAAGGGAAGAAAGGCAAGGCTCAGATTGTTTATACGTATTCCAATTCAATCAACTACATCAGAAGAAACCCGGAAGAATATTTGAGTGGAGCAGACTACATCCGCATGAACAGGCTTGGCTTACAGTCGCGCTTCAGGGGAGATTCTTTGGATAACAATACCAATGCCATGAATACCGACAGGGGACAGCTCCTGGGTGCCTGGGGTTGGGCAGTGAATTCAGGCTGGTCTTCACCAACAGGGTTGTATTCAACGCAACTAATCAATAATAACAACAGAAAATTTTTAGGAACCGGAAATTGGAAGTTATTGGTTGACCCCAATCCTTTCAATGTTTCACAAACTGACAGTATTATTTATACTGATCTCAGTGCAAGGGAAAGGGAATCCATGATTCTCCAGCAGGTCAATACCCTGGAGCATAACCTGAATTTTTCAGGGGCAAATGATCAGGGTTCCTATGCCTTATCAATTGGAACAGTAAAGGACAATGGAATGATCATCGGTTCAAGTCTGAAGCGTCTCAATATGAACTTCAATGGCGGACTAAACATTGGTAAGAACCTCAGGGTTACATCCAATATTGGTGCCTATAGCGTAGAGCAGAAGTTACCCTATGGCGGACTGGCTGATCCGGAAGGAGGAGGTGCAGGTGGATTGTTGCAACGTTTTGTAGGGGTAGCACCAACTGTGCGCTATGTGAATGACAACTCATCAGAAGTGTTACCTGGTCCGAATGATGTTACCCTTGGTAATCCTGCCTATTGGAGCCAGATACGCAACAACAGTACCAACCAGCAACGTTTCCTCGGTGGTATCAACCTGGAATATACTATTCTGCCTTATCTTAAATTTTTGGCAAGTGGTTCTGGCTATTATCAATTTACCAACGACAATACCTTCTCCACTGCTTTCCAGCAAGGTAACAACGGTGCCTTCAATACCAACAGGGCAGGTAGTTTCAGCAATGCTAGGTCTTCACAATATACTACGAATGCATTCTTACAATTCAATAAAGCATTCAACGGACATACAATTACAGCACTTGCGGGAACTGAATTCTATGAGTTCAGGAACTATGTCAATTCAGGTTTTGCGCAAGGTGCACCAACAGACCTGATTCCCTGGCTGGCAGCTGCAACTCCTCCCAGCATTCTGGGAACTTCGCTCATTAATCCTGCCGGAGCTTCCTCCAATTTCAATCAGTGGGAGAAAATTTCATCTGCCATTGCAAGGGTGAATTACACTTATAAAAACCGTTATTTGTTAACTGCGGTTGTCAGACAAGACGGATCGAGCAGGTTGAAGAAGGATAACTATTTTGGAACTTTCCCCGGTGCATCAGTTGGATGGAATCTGCACAATGAAAGTTTTTACAATGGTTCAACCTTGGCTAAATACATCAGCAGTATAAAGCCAAGGTTGAGTTATGGTGTGAATGGCAATATCAATTCACTAGGCTTCTTTGCCACTTCGCAGATTTATAACAATGCCGGAACTTATAATGGCTTTGGCGGAACCTTTGTCAACTCTTACATCAATTCAAATGTAAGGTGGGAGCGTACCAACAGTTTAAACTTTGGTTTGGATCTGGGATTGTTGAATGAGCGCATCACCATCAATGCAGATTATTTTGTACGCAATGTATTCGATAAACTGGCTGGTTTGAACATCTCATCCCAGACTGGTTTTGGCAGCTTCACCACCAATCTCGGACAATTGCAGAACAAGGGTGCAGAGTTGGCTGTGAATGCACGTGTTATAGTACCACAAAGGGCAGATGGCTTTAGTTTAGATCTGGGTATGAACTTTTTTCACGTAAAAAGTTATGCAAAACAGCTTCCATTCAATGGTTTACCCGGAAACAGAACAAGCGGAACCCTTGTATGGGATCCAAAGAACCCAGGGCAGCAAATTTATGTAAGGGGTCTTGTAGAGGGAGAACGAATTGGACTTGATGAAGTTTGGGCTCCTAAATGGAATGGAATCTATACAGACCCTGCCAAAATCAGTGCCAACTCCAATGTATACAACGCCTTTCTGCCCTACACCAACAAACGGATCAAGCAATTGGGTGATGCTGAATGGCATCAGGTAAACAAGAATGATACAATAGATTCCCGTCAGTTTACCTATGTAGGAAGAACAACGCCGCAGTACACAGGCGGATTTAACCTGAGTAGTTCCTATAAGGGCGTGAGATTATATGCAGGTTTTGACTATGCTTTTGGATTTGTAATCCTGAACAATCAGGTAGTTAGAGGCCTCAGTCAGGTTCAGGGCTCTCAGAATGGAACAACCGATATCCTGAAAACCTGGTCGCCAACCAATCCCACCGGAACCATGCCGCGCTATTACTGGGCTAACCAGGGCAGAAACTATGCAACAGATGCCAGCGGTAACAATCCGGCTGCCAACCTCTGGGAAAAGGGTGATTATGTGATGTTGAGGGAGCTGACCATGGCTTATGATATTTCCACTGACCTCTTTGGTAAAGCTGTATCGAGCAGGATCAAGGGACTCAGCGTGAATGTGACTGGAACCAACCTGTTTTATTTCTCCGGATACAGTGGCAACTTCCCTGAATTTGGTGGAGTGGATCAGGGTAAATTCCCGCTCCCCAGAAGGCTTACCATCGGTGTAAGAGCAACTCTCTAATTGTTTGAATCAACGAAAAAACAAAGCGAAATGAAATACAGAAATCTCTTCATATTGACCGTCATCAGCATCATGATGCTGGCTGTACAGTCCTGCACCAAAGAACTGGATGAAGTGGTGCCGCAAGATGCCATCAGTAAGGATCAGGCACTGAAAGATCCCAATGCCGCCAGAACCTTGTACCATGGTGTATATGGCCGATTCAGGGCTTATAACAGCACATTCTTTCAATTGGGTGAGATGCGCTCAGATATTTGGGTGGATGGCTTATTCACTGAATCTGTAGATGGTGGTTTTCAGAATCAGTATCGACACAACATCAGCAGACTAAACGTACCTTTTGGCGATTGGGCTGGATTGTATAACCTGATTTTTAATTTTAATAACGTCATCAAAATCATTCCACAGACTACTTTGCCAGATGCAGAGAAAAACAAAATTCTGGCGGAAGTACACGGATTGAGGGCATACGTTTATTACACCATGGTTAGAACCTGGGGGGATGTTCCATTGAATACGGAGCCAGTGGAAACACTCACCAATGCTGCAGCCACTTACAAACCAAGGTCTACCACGGATTCTGTACTCAGGCAAGTAAAATCAGATATTGAAACATCCCTGCAGTTATTTGGCAGCGCCAATGCCATACCAACAGGAAAGCGGGTTTATTGGAGCAGACTGGCTTCGCTGGTATTAAAAGGAGATGTTTTCTTGTGGACAGGCACACATGGATCAGGTGGTGCCGGTGATTTCAATACGGCTAAGGCTGCTTTGCAGGAAGTTCGCAACCTTCAAGGGGCAACACTTGAACTCCAGGCCAATTATGCGGATATTTTTAATCCGACCCGTAAAGTCAATAACAAAGAAATCATTTTTGCTGTCAACTATGAAGCACAGCAAGTTACAAACGGACTTTTCGGAAGCTTTTTGGTTAACTCAATTCAAGCCAATACCCTTTCTTTTACACAAGCTGCGACTCCAACCGTTTCCTCGGTTTATCCATTCGTCAATGGCGCCAATCGTATTGGATTGAACCAAGCCATGATTAACAGGTTAACTGCTGCCCCAGCTGATCAACGAATTACCAATAGTTTCCGTGTAATGTATTCTAATGCTGTTCCTTTTGCGGTCAGGGGTGTGATGTTGACCAAGTATGTTGGCTCAACATCAGGAACAACACAGATTTTTGATAATGATTTTCCGATCTACCGATATGCAGATGTGTTG
>JBDLUZ010000181.1:0-4310 GCA_039805045.1 Bacteroidota bacterium
TTCGACAAACTGATTTATTTTGATGATTTTTCGGTTACACCGAAATACCAGCAGCTTGCAAACTGTATCATCAAGGGTATTGAAGAAGGCAAGTTGCAGGTGGGTGATATTCTTCCCTCAATCAATGAGTTGAGTTTTCATTTTGAAATCTGTCGGGATACTGCTGAAAAAGGTTACAAGGCGCTCAAAATGCAGGGTATTGTGAATTCCGTTCCAGGGAAAGGGTATTTTATTCAGCGGGTTGACTTGGAAACCAGTATCAAGGTCTTCCTCATGTTTAATAAACTGAGTCCGCATAAAAAAATCATCTACGACGCCTTTGTAAATACGCTGGGTTCAAAAGTATCCGTGGATTTTTATATTTACAACAATGACTTTTCCCTTTTCAGAAAATTGTTGGAAAACTCCCGTACAGATTACGACTATTACGTAATCATTCCGCATTTTATTGAAGGGGGAGAGAAGGCTCCGGCGCTGATAAATCAGCTTGATAAACACAAGCTCATTTTGCTGGATAAAATATTACCGCAGGTATCAGGTGATTTCAGTGCCGTTTACGAAGATTTCGAGCAGGATATTTATAGGGCTCTTGAAGAAGGGTTGCCGCAGATGAACAAATACCATACAATAAAGCTTATCACCCCTGAGAATAGCTATTATCCTGATGAAATAAAATCTGGGTTGATGAGTTTTTGCAAGCGGTATAACTTTAATTGCGGGCTTGTTCACGATATTGCAGTTGAGGAATTAAAACAGGGGACAGTATACATCAATCTGATGGATGACGACCTTGTAGTACTTGTTGAAAAAGCCATTGCTACGGGTTTGCAAGTTGGCAGTGAGCTTGGTATCATTTCCTACAATGAAACACCGCTGAAACGCATTATTCTTCAGGGTATAACAACGATATCAACTGATTTCGAGACGATGGGAAAAGCAGCTGCAGAAATTGTATTATCAGGAAAGAAGGCAAGTATGGCAGTGCCTTTCAGTATTAACCTGAGGTCATCGCTTTGACGGCTGAACAAGTGAGCCAGTCAGTTGTTGATATTGCGTGAAAGCGCAAAAAATCAACAAGAAAAAAACCTTCCTACCAGAAAAAATCTGTGTGACCTGTGGCCGTCCATACACATGGCGTAAGAAATGGGAAAAGGTTTGGGATGAAGTCAAATACTGCAGTGACCGATGCAGGAAATCCAGGTGATTTTATCAGTTGTCTGCAATCTTGATTGCAGGTCTTTTATCCAGCGGGTCTCTTTTATCGTAGCTTAGCCCAAACATGTTCAACTTTGGCTGAAACTTTCTTTTTCTGCTCAATTCATACGTATAAAACCTGTCGCCAATGGCTCTTAAAAATGGGAAGCCAACAGTTTCTTCATCGTATTTTGAATCATTGACAATGCCATCACTGTTAACATAAACAGTTGCAGCAAGCATGTATTCAATGTTATTCAGTGTATCCCGGATGTAAGAGACATCGGTGAGAAAACCATAAGCCCATCCTACTTTATTGAACACACGTATGTGATCAGGTATTTTTTTGGATGCGTCACTGAAAAAGAATTTAACATAGCTGTCGTAGAAAATGCTGTCGTTGTATTTCGGTGATGTTGTTTCTGATGGGTATTGTGAAAGGTATTTCAGTAGAAAAAACCTGTCGGCCGGGCTGATATTGAATCTGGATGCAGCCGGAACCGAGGCTGGTTCAATTATTGCCTGCAACATGCGTTGCATATCTTCCAGGGAGATGTTGTTGTGACGGGTGAAGTCGAACGGACCTTGTACAAGGTCATCATTTCTGTTGATATGGGCAATGCCAATGCGGATGGGTGGCGGGAAACTGAAACTATCGGTATTGTAGGCAGGCAGTTGGTAATGGATTTCCCTGCCTGATGCATTGATAAATGCTACACCATTGGTGTGTCTGTTTTGTTCATCCGTATAACCCATGAATTGCCTGGTTATTCTGGCAGAACTGTAACCTTTTTCGGTGAGTTTTCTGTTGGCGCCTTGCTGGGAAACAAATTGGTATAGCCTGTTGTAAGGGTCGTTTTCACTGATCAGCAGGGCCCTTTTGATGAAGTGTGCAATATTCGGGTATCCATCTGCAGCAGAACTGTCTTTATCCATCGCAACCTGACGCTCATAGCTGCTGTCAAACCTCATTCTGGTGTTCAGGTTCACTTCCGGCAAATTCATTTCATGCAGTTTTTCAAGAGCAAGAAACGCAAGCGGCATCTTTACCATGGATGCCGGATTGAAATAGTAAGCTGGATCAACATGGAAAGCGTGATTGGTGAATTTGGCCTCGCCTTTTCGGTTCCTGTCTATCTGCGTGTAAATAATTTGAACACGGTACTGATTGGGATCGCTGATTATTTTTTTGGCGTTTGAATCACTGATGTCTGAAAGGATTAATTTCATCAGAGTATCCGTTTTGAATTGGGCTTCTGCATGAAAGCAACATGTAACTAAACATATCAAAAAAAGTACGCTGCGCATATTTTAACCTTAAGAAAGTATGATAAATTTAATGGTATTCCTCCAATCTGATGTAAGTTCATGGTATGAAATCAATTAAGCTTGTTGCAGCTGCTGTAATCCTGATGCTGGCAGGGGAGATTAAGGCACAGGTTTTCGGTATTCAGACCGATCAGATCCATCGGCCCAAAATCCATTTCACACCTCGTCAGGGTTGGATGAACGACCCCAATGGCATGGTTTACAACAATGGGGTATACCATCTTTTCTATCAACACAATCCCGATGCTTCGGTTTGGGGACCGATGCACTGGGGCCATGCCACCAGCAGGGATATGATAACTTGGAAGCATGAGCCGATTGCATTGAATCCAGACAGCCTGGGAACAATCTTTTCCGGAAGTGCTGTAGTTGATGTTAACAACACATCCGGACTCGCACCAAAAGGGAAGGTCCCCCTCGTTGCCATTTTCACCTATCATAATCAGGCAATGGCAGACAAGGGACGGAATGATTTTCAATCACAGGGTATTGCGTTTAGCATCGACAATGGCGCTACCTGGCAGAAGTATACATCCAATCCGGTTCTGAAAAATCCGGGAATACGCGATTTTCGTGATCCCAAGGTTATGTGGCATGCACCCACAAGGAGATGGATAATGACCCTGGCTGTGCTCGACAGGATACATTTTTATTCTTCCCCCAACCTGAAAGAATGGAAAAAAGAGAGTGAGTTTGGAAATGATGCCGGAGCACATGGAGGTGTATGGGAATGTCCGGATTTGTTTCCAATGCAGGTTGAAGGCAAAACCATCTGGACGCTGCTCGTCAACCTCAATCCAGGCGGACCAAACAAAGGTTCGGCCACGCAATATTTCCTGGGTTCATTTGATGGACACCGGTTCAGTCCGCTGTCAACCCAAACCCAGTGGCTGGATTATGGTCCGGATGAATACGCCGGCGTTACTTGGTCCAATACCGGAAACAGAAGGCTTTTCATTGGCTGGATGAGCAACTGGATGTATGCCAATCAAGTGCCTACAGAAACCTGGCGCAGTGCCTGCACCATACCCAGGGAACTCAGGCTGGTCAAACTAGGGGCAGGATACAAGCTTGCGTCTATGCCTGTGCATGAACTGAACAAGTATAGTCAGCAACCGCTTGTTTACAACTATCCCAATGCTTCAAAGGGATTGTCTATTGGCGCAGCATCAGCAGGGGTATTGCCTTGCCGGATAGACCTGGACATGCCACTTGAAACCGCTGTTTTTACTATTTTTAACGAGAATGATGAGGAAGTGAAGGTTGGGTATGATAAAGAAACTGGAAATTATTTTATTGACAGGACACGTGCTGGAAAAAATTATTTTCACAAGGAATTTGCTGCAAAGCATACAGCTCCTAGGCTAACAAACAGTAAAAAGCTCAGGATGACGCTGGTGCTTGATGTTGCTTCAGTGGAATTGTTTGCCGATGGTGGACTAACTACAATGACTTCCGTATGCTTTCCAACCATCAGTTTCAGTAAGATTAGATTTCAGTCTGATAGCTCCCCTGTTTCCATCAGTTATATCCCATTGAAACCTCTTGAATAAATCTTGTTTCTAACAAACACAGCAGGACAGTTATCCAAGAATCTTTTCATTAATTGCATAACAACCATAACCCACCAACACTATGCAAGTCATTTTAGGAGTGCTATTCCATTTTATTGGCGGCTTCGCTTCGGGAAGTTTTTACATCCCATTTAAAAAAGTTAAGGACTGGCAATGGGAAAGCTATTGGATTGTCGGCGGACTTTTTTCATGGCTGATAGTTCCTCCTGTTGC
>JBDLUZ010000182.1:0-4286 GCA_039805045.1 Bacteroidota bacterium
GGGAAAATTTAAATCAAACGATTTACACCAATTCAATACATCATTTGTCCTGCATCAATGCTATACTCCTGTTGATGAATGTTGTAAGCTGACTGCCTTTCAACATGCCTTGTGACAATAAGGCAAGATCTGCCAGGTTTTGCACCTGTCTTTTTTGCCTATCCTCACTCTTTTCTTTCAATATTTCACTGAAGATGGCATGGTTTCCATTAACGGTCAGGGTCACTTCATCTGGCATACTGGCATAGAAACTGCCCATTGGTCCGCTCATCGCAGCCATATCTTTCATCCTGCGCATGAATTCAGGCCTGGTCGCAATTACAGGAGGAGCATCAGTACTCAGCCCCTTGATTTCAACCTGAACGGTTACATTGTCGGCTTTATACTCAAATAATTCTTTCAACTTTTCTTCTTCCTTTTCAGATAAAACAGATTTGGAATCGTCCTGTTTGTCTATGAGGTTATCAGTTATATCTGCATCAACTCTTGTAAACTGAACATTTTCCCATTTGGATTCAATCTGTCCGATAAATGAAGCATCTACCATGGTATCCATCTTCACAACCTTATAGCCTCTGTCTGTTGCAGACTTAATGTAGGAATCCTGCTGGATCTGATCAGTGGCGTAAAGAATAACAATTTTGCCATCCTTGTTCTTCTGCAAAGTTTCGGCAGCAGCACGGTATTCTTCAAGCGTATAAAATTGACCAGAAACCGCATCCTGCATGATATGAAAGCGATCAGCCTTTTCACGAAATTTCTCATCTGTCATCATGCCATACTTGACAAACAGACCCAAACTCTCCCATTTTTCTTCAAAAGCCTGACGCTCATTTCTGAAGATTTCATCAAGCTTATCAGCAACTTTTTTGGTAATGTGGTTGTTTATTTTCCTGACATTAGGATCCCCCTGCAAATAACTTCGGCTTACATTCAGCGGAATATCTGGAGAATCTATTACACCCTGGAGCAGCATGAGAAATTCAGGAACAATATCCTTTACTTCATCGGTTACAAAAACCTGGTTGGAATAAAGCTGAATTTTATCTTTCTGGATTTCGTAAGACTGCTTAATTTTTGGAAAATATAATATCCCTGTGAGGGTAAAAGGATAGTCAACATTGAGGTGTATCCAGAAGAGTGGTGTTTCGTTAAAAGGGTAGAGACTTTTATAAAATTCTTCGTAATCCTTTTTTTCGAGCTCTGCTGGCTTCTTAATCCAGGCAGGTTCTGTTACATTGATTTGCTTGTCTTCAAAAAATATTGGAACAGGTAGAAACTTACAGAATTTCTCTAGGATATTCTTGATTTTAAACGCATCAAGAAACTCTTCACTTTCTGCATTGACATGCAGGGTGATAGCTGTTCCCCGCTCTGTCTTTTCAGAAGGAACCAGCGTGAACTCCGGACTTCCATCACAAGACCAGATTACAGATCCACTCCCTGCTTTATAAGATAAAGTTTCAAGTGTAACCTTTTCACTCACCATAAAACCACTGTAGAAACCCAACCCAAAATGTCCGATGATATTGGCCTCATTTTGCCCCTTGTATTTTTCAAGAAACTCTTCTGCACTGGAAAATGCAACCTGGTTGATGTATTTGTCCACCTCTTCAGCAGTCATACCAATACCCCGGTCGCTGATTGTTATTGTTTTAGCTTCCTTGTCAAGTACAACATCAATCCTCAACTCGCCCAATTCTCCAGTAGACTCTCCTGAAGCAGCATAAGTTTTAAGCTTTTGGGTTGCATCTACTGCATTGGCAATCAGTTCACGCAAAAAAATGTCATGCTCACTGTAAAGGAATTTTTTAATAATCGGAAAAATATTCTCCGTTTGTACACGTATTTGTCCCTTTTGCATATAAAAATATTTTCAAGATTATGGCAAAATGAGTGCCAGACTTAAAAAATGACAAGTTGACATTGGAAAGTTGCCAAATTAGTTGTACTTTTGCTGCCCATTATCAATAAAACAAATACAGGGTTTATGCAAAATTATGAATTGATGGTGATTTTTACCCCTGTTCTGAGTGAGGACGAGTTTAAGTCTGCTCAGAAGAAATATGTCGATTTTATCACTGCTGGCGGTGGTTCACTCGTACATAGCAACCCCTGGGGGTTGAAATCACTGGCCTACCCCATCCAGAAAAAGACCACAGGTATTTACTGGGTTATGGAATATGTAGCGCCATCCGACATGAATGAGAAGCTGAAGATTCAGCTCCTGCGTGACGAGCAGGTTCTCCGTCACATTGTGATCAAACTCGATAAATACGCCGTCGAGTACAACACAAGAAAGAGAAGTGGTGTATCTACAGGAAACGAAAAAGCAGTGGAGGGTTAATACCATGGCAAAAGCAAACGAAATCAAGTACCTGACAGCCATCAAAACTGAAAAACCACGGAAGAAATTTTGTAGGTTTAAAAAGTATGGTATCCGTTACATTGACTACAAAGATGCCGAGTTTCTCAAGAAATTTCTGAATGAGCAGGGCAAAATGTTGCCACGCCGCATCACTGGTAACTCTTTGAAATATCAGCGTAAGGTATCTGAGGCCATCAAACGTGGACGTCAGATGGCATTGTTACCTTATGTAACAGACTTGCTGAAATAGTTTTCACCTAATCACCCCAAGGGGGTGTGACAGTCCAGGATAACCGGGATTGGTACACAAAAAAATAAATTATGCAAATCATTTTAATTCAAGATGTAAACAACCTGGGTGGCGCTAATGAAGTTGTCACAGTAAGGAATGGTTACGCCCGTAATTTTCTCATCCCTCAAAAGATGGCTGTAGAAGCGTCTTCTTCCAACTTGAAACAATTGGAAGAGCGCCTGAAGCAAATCAGGAAGAAGGAAGAAAAAATGCTTGCGGAAATCAACAAGGTTATTGCAGCCCTCCAAGAAGGTCCAATATCAATTGGTGCCAAAACTGGAACAACAGGAAAAATTTTCGGAAGCATTACTACAGTCCAGATTGCTAAAGCAGTTCGCGAGCAAAAAGGATATGAAATCGATCGCCGCAGAATTCATCTGTTAGATGAAATCAAAGAGATTGGTTCATACAAGGCTAAAGTTGATTTTGGCAACGGCAACGAAGCTGAAATAGCTATGGAAATAGTTGCTGAATAGCAAATTTCCCATATAATTTCAAAGCCCCCTGCCAACAGGGGGCTTTTTTTATTTAGATTACCAGATGCTCAGGCATTTAATTATACTGGAAATACTCATAACATTATTTATGCATTCCTGTAACTCCAACGTAACAGGTACTGACCAGAATTACAGGATGGCCTTTGATACGCTTGATCCGGGAACGGTGGCCGGGAAGTTCAGTACACAGGAGCAGCTCTTCATTGATACTACTGTATTTGAGAAGTTCTTTAAAAAATACAGTGAATTTAAAGGCTATGAAGAATCAGTAAATAAATTTTATGCACTGAGAAACAATAAATTAGCCTGGTTTTCTGAAAAAGGAATAGTTGAACAATCTTCCATACTTTATAACAGAATCCAATCCATGACTGACAATGGATTAAAAAAAGAGGTTCACTATCCCACCGAATATTCAAAAGCTGTAGAAGCAGAAAGTATAGATAGTATTTCATGGTATGAATTAATGATAACAGCTCAATATCTGCATTTTGCTGAAAAAGTAATAACGGGACTCCCTAACAAGATTATTGCCGAAAGTGAATGGTACATACCAAGAAAAAAAGTAGGGTATGCTACAATGCTTGAAAATATGTTAACTGACAGCTCGGCTTCATTGAATAAATTCGTTTATTACCAATATCAATTGCTTAGGGAACAATTAAAGCGATTGAAGGTGATGGAGAATAAAGGAGGGTGGCCAATTCCTGAGAATATAAATAAATCACTAATTCTGGGCGATACAGGAAAGCAAGTTAAGATTCTTAAGCTCAGATTATACCAAGAAGAATACGCAATTAATGATACTGCAGAATCTTTGTTTGACAAGAATCTTGAGGATGCCGTCAAACTGTATCAAAAAAACAATGGTTTACATGCAGATGGCATTGTTGGTAAAGGAACTATTAAAATGATGCAGGTCACAATAAAAGAACGCATTGAGCAGGTGATGGTAAATATGGAACGTTGCAGATGGTTACCCGCAAACACATCAAAAAAATACTTGTATGTTAATGTACCGGAATACAAATTACACATCATTGAAAATGATGTTGAGCAATTCTCGATGTCTGTAATTGTTGGAAAGCGTACCAATAAAACTGCCATATTTAAGAGTAATATAACACAT
>JBDLUZ010000183.1:0-4249 GCA_039805045.1 Bacteroidota bacterium
TGTTGATGGACCATGCCCGGAATAAACTTTTGTTTCTTCAGGTAAAGCATATAAAATATTCCTGACAGACGCTTCCAGTACATCTGGATTCCCTCCCGGGAGATCCGTTCTGCCTACACTTTCCCGGAAAAGCACATCACCTGCGAGAAGGAATCCCTGAGCAGCATTGTACAAACTGACGCTTGCGGGAGAATGACCTGGCGTGAAAAGCAGTTCAAAGAAATGACTACCCAGTTGAAGCGGTTTTGCCATATCGAAAAAATGCAAAGGACCTGCATAATTATCAAAAGGTACATTCCACATCAATCCACTTGCCGGTGCCTGATCAAGCACAACCTTTTCGCCCTCATGGATGTGCAATTCCAACCCATAAGTTTCGTGAATAAATTTATTACCAAAAACATGGTCAAGGTGACAATGTGTATTGACCAAAAGAACCGGATTCAGTGAATTTTGGGTAATAAAAGCAGTAAGTTTCTCCCGTTCTTCATCAAAATAACATCCGGGATCTGCTATCATACAGTTACCGTCTCCGTCATAAACCAGGTATGTGTTCTCTTGTAGCGGGTTGAAAGTGAAAATTTTAACGTTTAGCATTCCCCTTATTTCTTGGTTAAAAGCATTAATTTTATTGCATAACCATGCCTTGCATGTGCCACACAAAGGTATCCATTCAATTGAATCATTCAACCATGCGAAAAATATTCCCGGCACTCGTTGCCGTTATACTCTTAACCCTTCAGGCTGAAGCACAGGTAAGCACCGTAGAATTTGGTAAAAACAGGGTACAATACAAGAAATTCAATTGGCAATACCTGCAAACGAGGAACTTCAATGCATACTACAGTGATGAAGGACTGCAGCTTGGCAAATTTGTTGCCCAGGTTGCGGAAGAAGAGCTGGGTAGTATTGAAGAATTTGTGGAATATGGCTTGCAACGCAGGGCAAATATCATCATTTACAACAGCTTTACAGAATACCAGCAATCGAATATCGGACTGGGCATAGACTGGCAGAATACAGGAGGCGTTACCAAGCTTGTCAACAACAAAATAATCATCTATTTTAACGGGAACCTCAATGAACTGAGAATTCAGATCAGGCAGGGCATTGCAAAAGTATTGGTAGAAAATTTATTGTTTGGTGATGACCTTGGCGAGTTTGCCAGTAATCAGGCGTTGCTTGATTTACCCAAATGGCTTATAGACGGTTATGTGGCTTATGTTGCGGAAAACTGGAGTCCTGTGCACGACGACAAGCTAAAGTCTGCGCTGCTTTCTGGTGACTATAAAACATTTTATCAGTTTGCGTTTAAAGAACCTTTACTGGCCGGACATGCATTCTGGAAGTTTATCGGAGATCAATATAAAAAAGACAACATTACCTATTTCCTTTATTTATCCAGAATCTACAAAAGCCTCAATGCATCAAGCCTCAAAGTAACCAAGAAAAAATTCAAGGAACTGCTGAAAGACTTCATGCAAATAGAAGCAGATAAGTATGAGGATGACATGAAAGGACGCAGAAACCTACCCAAAGGCAATGTGGTAACTGTTGAGGAGAAGAGCAACGGCACTGATTACTTCAGGTTTCAGGCTAACCCTATTGCCAGGAGTAACTCCTATGTGATGGTGCAATACACCAAAGGCATTTACAAGGTTATTCTTGAAGACCTTTCTGATGAGCGAAAAACGCTGCTGAAGGCAGGTATTCTGAACAACCAGGATGAACTCAACCCCAACTACCCCATTCTTGCATGGGACCCCAAAGGGTCAAGGGTGCTTGTCATTTACACCGCTGAAGGGAAAATCAAAATGTTCATTTATGATGTTATAGCTCGCATTAAAACCTTCAAACAGGAACTGGAAGGCTTCCAGTTGATACAGGACGCCAAGTTCATGCTAGATAACAATACCTTAATTCTCAGTGCGGTTAAAAACGGGCAATCAGATGTTTTCGTTTACAAGGTAAAGGAGAATGCTGTTCAGCAGATTACCAATGACGTGTATGACGACCTGGATGCTTCATTTGTAGCATTCCCGAATAAAACAGGAATCCTTTTCTCATCCAACAGACCTGGCGCCAATGCACCAAAATCAGATACCGCAATTGCCTCCAGAAATCATTTCAATATTTTCATGGTAGACAACTGGACGAAAAGCGATTTCAGGCAAATTACACAACTTACTAACCAACCCTTTGGCGAAGCCAGGTATCCCCTGCAGTATAACGTCAACCACTTTACATTCGTAAGTGATGCCAATGGTATTGGCAACAGATATGCCGGATTTTTTACTACCCAAAGAGCCGGACTTGATACCATATACAGGATAGGTGATGACTTTTTGCGGAATCCAGACAAAAAAGAACTTGATTCAACATTGAAATTCTGGCAAAGGGAAGAACCGGATTCAGTGGGATATATCTCACTCACAAACGATAGTACCTATGTATTCCCTATCACCAACTACGAAAGCAGCTTGCAGGAAACAAGAGGTGCAGGAGACAATAACCAGGTTAGTGAACTCAGACAAGAAGGGAACCTTAAATTCCTCTATAAACTCAAGATCAACGAGGCTGTACTTAACAAACGGAATGTGAATGCCAAGCCTACACTCTATATCAGACAACTGATGGAAGAGGAAAGAAAGAAGAAAACGGCAGCCATGAAATTCCAGCAGGAAATAAAACAGGATGCTGCCGGTGAAAAGAAAGCACAATTGTTTCAGACAGAATTTGATAATGAATCAAAGGACTCGTCCAGACCCGTTGCAGAAGAAATTGAAGTACCACAAAAAGAAGATTACCTGAAGAAAGCAAAAACCTTCAACTACAAACTGAAGTTTGCTTCAGATTACCTTGTTTCAGGTTTCAATAACTCTGTTCTTGTGAACCGGTATCAGCCTTATGGCGGAGGATCAGGGCCAATATACCTTTCTAACAATGATAACCTGAATGGCATACTGCGAATGGGTATATCGGATATCATGGAAGATAAAAAGTTCATTGGCGGATTCAGGCTAGGTACCAACCTGAGAGACAATGACTACCTGGCGTCTTACCAGAATCTCAGAAGAAGGTGGGACTGGGGATTAACCTATTACCGCAGCAACCAGGAGAACTTCCCAATTTTTGACCCCAATGACATAAAATCACAGTTGAGTAATAAACTGGCATCCAATCTTTACCAATTTAATATCAGCTATCCGTTTAATGAAGTGAAGAGTTTGAGGGCAACAGCAGGATTCAGGACAGACAGGGTAGTCATCAACACCAATGCCAGTTATTACCCGTCTTTGACAATGACTGATACTGTTTTAAAATATGGCCTTGTCAGGCTTGAATATGTCCATGATAATACCATCAATCCAACCCTCAATATCTGGAACGGATTCAGATATAAGATTTACACAGACATCAATTCAAGACTTGTGAATGCCGAAAATACTGGAAAATTCATGTTCAATATAGGCACAGACGTCCGTTACTACTACCCCATTTACAGGAACTTCATCTGGGCTGGTCGCGGTGCTGCAGATTTTTCATTCGGTTCACAAAAGCTGATTTATTACCTGGGTGGTGTAGAGGGATGGCTGAGTCCAAAGTTCAACGACGCAATCACTCCTGCACCAGATGTGGACTATGCCTTCCAGACTTTGGCATTGAACCTACGCGGGCACAGACAGAATGTGGCTAATGGAAATAACAATATTGTACTGAATTCTGAGTTCAGGCTACCCATCTTTACAACATTCTTCAACAGGCCAATCAACAACGCTTTCCTGAGAAACTTTCAGCTGGTTCAGTTCATAGACATGGGCACTGCTTGGAATGGCAAATTCAAACAAGTTCAGCGCCCCGGATCTGTATACGGACAACCCCCTGTGCAGGTGAATATCCGAACTGGCGGTGTTGGTCCTTTTGTTGGCGGCTATGGCTTTGGAGCCAGAAGTACACTGTTGGGCTATTTTCTGCGTGTGGATGCCGGGTGGCCAATGGGCAAGTTCTTCAGTGGCAAGCCAGCATGGTACTTTGCATTGGGTCTGGATTTCTAAAAAATCAGTCTGAAAGTGGCTTGGAAGGTTGTCCGAATTTAAGCGCTTTCAACCTCACCCTTACGGCACTGTGGCCCCTTTGTATACATGTTACCCTGAAAAGATTATCGTATTCCCAATCCGGTATTTCATTTTTCTCAGGTTTTACCCCTGTCATAACCAGCATAGGTAATACTGTATTGCTGTGCCCAACC
>JBDLUZ010000184.1:0-4247 GCA_039805045.1 Bacteroidota bacterium
GCACCTGCCAATCCGGGGTCTCGTGCAGGGAAAGCCTGATCAGGAATAGGTTTTACAGCCATTTTTTTTCTGATGGCAGCTGTATCCTGATTGGCAAGGAGTATGCTGTCCAATTTCGGATAGGCAGCCGCAGCATGCATGCTCATCCAAGCCTCAATGGGCGTTCCACCCACACTGGCATTGATGATACCGATGGGTATATGGTATTTTTCATACAGTTCTTTGGCAAAGAAAAAGGCAACAGCAGAGAAGGGTCTTACCGCTTCGCCCACAGCTGCTGTCCAACTGCCTGATGGCAAGTCGGCTTGGGCTTGAAGCAGGGAAGTTGCAGTAGGAACCAAAAATTGCCGGATGGCCGGATAGTTGGCTTCCGCAATGTCTTTAGCATAGGCAACATCATGGATATTCAGCTGGTGGACCATATTGGATTGGCCGCTGAAAAACCAGACGTCGCCAAACAATACCTGTTTGAGGGTGATGGTATTCTTTCCGGAAAACAAAAGCGTATATGGACCACCTGCAGGTGTCGGAGGCAAAACGATTGTCCATGCTCCCAAGGCATCAGCCCGACCTGCATATTTTTTGCCGAGATGGGTGATGGTTATTTTTTCACCAGGAGAAGCCCATCCCCAAAGGGGCAGGCTTTGGTCGCGCTGCAACACCATACTGTCTCGCACCAACCTCGGAAGCCTAACCTGGGCAGCAGCAAAATGGCATTGAAATACAACCAATAAGACAGCAATATATTTATGCATAATTGAAGTTACTGATTGGATATTCAATTTTTACATTGATGACATAATTGTAAAAATTGTACATCCCTCAGATCAAAATATAGGTAGCACACATGAAAATCATTCAAACGCGCATCACTTCTTTTATTGCGCATTGTTTATCTCTTCGGCGCTACTGGAATTTTTACAACAGAGGGATAGGCTTTTGAATGATGAATGGTATTTTGAACTGTAACAGCTTTTGATTCATTGTAATTAGCTCCACCTGTATTGAGGTTGCGATCAAATCTAGGGAAGTTGCTGCTTGAAACTTCAATCCTGATGCGATGTCCGGGTGCAAAATAATTACTGGTCACCATTGGACTCATATTCACTTTATAAACCTTGCCTTTCTCCATGAAAACTTCCTTGTCGTATCCCTCGCGATAGCGCATACGCTGAATGGTTTCATCAAGGTTATACGCCTTCCCATCGGGATGAACATCAATCAATTTCAGTGTAATATCTGTATCTGCCCCAGTTGAAGAAACAAACAAAGTTGATTCGATGAAACCTGTTACTTCAATACCTTCTTTAAGTGGCTCGGACGTATAAACAAGTACATCATTTCGAAGTTCATTTTCTGATTGATCAAATGAACCGCCCTGGATTGCATTACCTGTGCAACATACATTACCCCCGACTGACGGTACTGGATTCAAAGGGTCATAAGTAAAGGTATCAGGCATATCTTTTGCTGGAGATTTAGTTGGAGCAGCTACAACAAGTGCACCATCTCCATTTCTGGTGTTCGCATGTCCATTACTTGCAAGCCACATATTTTGAGTTGTAGTACCAGGCACAGGAAAGCTATCGGCAGCTTGCCATTTGTTAGTGCCCATGGTGTAGTAGCGCACACGAGGATTTTTTTGTTTGAAATCATTTGCTTCACCTTTTAAATGAAGGTCGAACCACGCCCAGGTAAGCTCGTCATAATTCAATCTGGCATCACCCACACTGAGTTGTCCAACTTTGGTATCTTCTGTAGCACGCTTGTAAGAGCAGTGGAGAACAGGAGCAATAACCAGGTATTGGTTATCGGCTACCTTTTTGTCTTTTGCAGCGTTACGCAGATGATTGAACAGTTCAATGTTGGGACCAGAAGAAACATCAAACCAAGACACGAACCAATACCCCGGAACATCAACAGACATATTATCATGCCATAGTCCACCTGAAAACCACTGCGGATCATTGGGTTTTCGTGCAATCATGTTTTCATAAATTCCTTGCTGACCTTCTACATTTTGAATGATCTCGCTAACCGGCAAATGCGTAAATGCCTTCGCCCAATCTACACGTGGCATTTCAGTAGCCATGTCATAAAATTTGGAAATACGGATAAGGTCTTTTTGCGAAATATCTTTAGGCAACGTTGGCCTGAACTGATCATTTTGTGTTCCATACAACCATGATGTAAACAACATTTGCTGTGCTCCACCTCGGTACCAATTTCCTTGTTCCTGATAGCGACCTACTTTACCAACACCCGCTCCAAATCCTTGTGCTACAATAGCACCCAGTGCGGGATGCTTTCTTGCAGCCACTGCCATTTGCCATTCTGCTGTTGATGAACAACCAATCAGTCCAATTTTACCATTAGACCAAGACTGGGCTGCAAACCAGGTAAATGCATCATCACCATCTGTAACAGGTGTACCGAGGATGTCCCATTCTCCTTCAGAAAAAAAGCGACCCCGTTCGTTTTGAACTGCGTAAGCATAGCCTCTACTCACTGCTTCATAAGCTTCCTGAAAACTGCGTGATGTCATCTTTCCATCAACCCAGCTGTTGAAATTGTAAGGTGTGCGTGATAAAATGATTGGATGACGACCACCACCTTTGGGTCGGTAAATATCTGTTGCCAATCGCACGCCATCGCGCATCGGTATCATCACCTTTTGATCAATAACTGCGATTTCAGCCAGCTTACGATAGAAGTCAAGTGTGTCCTGGGCCTTGGCATTAAAAGCCAGCAGCAACACAAAAAAAGTGAAACGGTATTTCATGAGATGATTTGAAAGATTAATTACAATTGTCCTTGTGGCGTGTATCGATGATGTAGTTTATTTTCCATGCTCCATTCAACTTGACCAGGGTGAAACTATTAACTCCACAATGGCTGAATGTGCCGTTGAACACAAAGCGGTAGGGTGTCCATACAACAGCGAGTGCACCATCAATTTTGATGGTTTCAAAGACGATTTGTTCATCAGCGGCCCCTTTGGCCTGTTTGCCAACGAACGAAACAAAGTTGGCAACCTTGCTTTGACTAACTGCCGTGTTGCCATCTTTGTCAACAACAATGGTCTGCATGATGGCGTTGGGAGCAAAAACGGAAGCTATCACAACAGAATCGGCATTGCGCATGCCGTCAAAAAGCTGCTGAATGGTAGCCTTTACTGCGCTTTCATCTTGCTGTGCTCCATTCACCGATCTGTTAATTTGGTCTTTCAAATCAACGGCTTGCAATGGTTGTCCATTTGTGAAAAACAGCAGAAACATGAAAGAAAACAATAGGGAAATCTTTTTCATGCAGTAAATATATTGAATAGCCAGAAAAACTTCACAACAGTTCTATCAGTTTTGAATTGACCATTATTTAACAAGTCATGTTGAACCTTATTGACGAACTGCAGTTTAGGAAAATAAAAAACATGAAGATCAAAATTCTGGCACTGTCTTTGTTCGCTGTTACTGCCTTTTCTCAAACCTTTGCCCAAAAGACTGTTGTTGACATAGCCGTAGGTTCACCGGCCCACTCTACACTGGTAGCCGCTGTAAAAGCTGGTGGATTGGTTGAAACTTTGCAAAGCGCGGGACCATTCACCGTATTTGCTCCAACCAATGAAGCATTTGCCAAACTTCCTGCTGGAACAGTAGAGTCACTGTTGAAGCCTGAAGCCAAGTCTACCCTTGTTAAAGTATTGACCTACCATGTGGTTGCTGGTAATTTGGATGCTGCAGCAGTAGTCAAAGCCATTCAAGCAGGTAACGGTTCTGCCAAAATCAAAACGGTTAGTGGTGGTACACTCACAGGATCATTGAAAGATGGTAAAGTGATTTTGACCGACGAGAATGGAAATACTGCTACTGTTGTTGCAGCTGATTTGAAGTCTGGTAATGGCGTAGTGCATGTAATTGACGCTGTAGTGCTTCCCAAATAGTTTCTTTAGAAACTGATTAATCAGTTAGACATTTATAAAAGGATCCCTAATGGGATCCTTTTCTTTTTGGATTCATTTGAAATAGGATGCTAATCTTGACACAAGTGGTAGTAGAATAAGACCTGCCATAGCAGCAACTACTCTTGTGGGCCACCATTCCGGATAGTGAACCAAAGCTGGGATATCAAATAATGGCTCACCACCGCATCCCCTCAAAAACAGGGAAACAAAAAACGCAACCATTGAGCCCGTCCTGTTTGCTTTCTTATCAAACAATGCCATAACCAATTGCGGAAACAACAGTACA
>JBDLUZ010000185.1:0-4221 GCA_039805045.1 Bacteroidota bacterium
AACCAGGGTAACAGTTTTTCCGGCCCTGTGCTTTGTTTCAAGGGTTACGCGAAGCTTTTGGAGTGCCGGAGGTAATGTTTCAACAACCTCATCTTCACCACCTATGCTAAAAGCAGGATCAGTGCTGTAAACAAATGGAGATCCGGTATTTTTCTTTTTAGACATTGCCAATCATTTTACGGCTTTTAAACTTAAATCCAAACTTACTGCATGGTGTATGAGTGCGCCAACACTAATAAAGTCCACACCCGCTTCTGCATAAGAAACAATATTGCCCAGATGCATACCTCCACTGGCTTCTGTTTCAAAACGCCCCGCAATAAGTGTTACAGCATCTTTCACATCAGCGGGAGAGAAATTATCGAGCATGATTCGCTGCACAATGCCTTCACCATGGCTACAGATTGTTTCAACATCATGCAGGTTTCGGGTTTCGACCTCCAATGGGATGTCTAGCTTTCTTTCAGATCTGTATTTGTCTGCCAACAAGATTGCTGGTAATATTCCTCCTGCAAAATCGATATGATTATCTTTTAGCATCATCATATCATATAATCCAAACCTGTGATTTCGGGCACCTCCAATCCTCACGGCCTCTTTCTCAAGCAACCTGAAGTTGGGTGTAGTTTTCCTTGTATCCAGCAACTGCGTTTTATACCCTTTCAACTGAGCCACATATTCGGCTGTAAGCGTGGCAATACCACTCATCCGCTGCATGCAGTTGAGCAGGAGACGCTCACCCATAAGCAAGGCATGGATGCTGGCGTCAACCCTGAAGGCCAACTCTCCTTTTTCCATTTTGTCTCCATCCTTTTTAAATGGTACAAAAACAGCATCTGCATCCAGGTGTGAAAGGATGGCAGCTGCAACTTGCATACCAGCAAGTATCCCATCTTCCTTGACCAGTAATGCCATTTGTCCCCGAACCCCTGACGGAATAACTGCAAGAGTGGAATGGTCTCCAGTGCCAATATCCTCCTGGAGGGCCAGACTGATAAAAGTCGATAACCTGCTTTCACTGATTTCCATCTCATGAAGATAAATTGAAATGAAGTAATTTTGTAGCATGAACAAGAATAAATGTATACTGGTGATCATGGACGGTTGGGGACATGGCGCAGTAAAGGATAGCGATGCGATTCAACATGCCAAAGTACCTTTTGTACAATCACTTTACACAAAGTATCCCAATACAACACTCACAACCTGCGGTGAGCTCGTAGGATTACCAGATGGTCAGATGGGCAACAGCGAAGTTGGACATCTGAACCTGGGAGCAGGCAGAGTCGTTTACCAAGAACTTCAGCGCATCAATGTAGCTGTTCGGTCTGGCGAACTTGCAAAAAACGAAACCCTCCTTTCGGCTATCCACTATGCCAAAAGAAATAATAAAAAGCTACACCTGATTGGACTGGTCAGTGATGGTGGGGTACATTCTCACATCAATCACTTGAAGGCCCTAACCGACATTTGCCAGAAAGAGTCTGTAGAACAGGTATTTATTCATGCATTCACTGACGGCAGAGATACCGATCCAAAGAGTGGACTCGGATTTATTCAAGAGCTTGAAAACCACCTGAAAAATTCCACAGGAAAAATTGCATCAGTTACCGGAAGATACTATGCAATGGACCGTGATAAGCGCTGGGAAAGGGTAAAACTGGCCTATGATGCCCTTACAAAAGGTACAGGTACCCAGGCTACCGATGCGGCAGCTGCCATTGAATCTGCCTATGCAGCAAACATTACGGATGAATTTATCAAGCCCGTCATCATCACGGTTGATGACAAACCAATAGGACTGATCGAAGAAGGTGATGCTGTGATCTGCTTCAACTTCAGAACAGACAGATGCAGGGAAATTACAGAAGTGCTGACGCAACAAGACTTCCCAGAATTCAACATGCATAAGCTGGCACTGGAATACACCACCATGACGGAGTACGACAATACCTATAAACATGTGCATGTCATATTCAGGAATGATAACCTGACCCACACCCTGGGTGAAGTGCTGGAACAATATGGCAAAAAACAAATTCGCATTGCTGAAACCGAAAAATACCCCCACGTTACCTTCTTTTTCAGTGGCGGAAGGGAAAAACCCTTTGAGGGAGAAAGCAGGATCATGGTACCCTCACCCAAGGTAGCAACATATGATCTGCAACCCGAAATGAGTGCTATGGAACTAACCGGAAAAATCATTCCTGAAATTCAAGCAAAAAGTGCAGATTTCATATGTCTGAATTACGCAAATGCGGATATGGTGGGCCATACAGGCGTTTGGGAAGCGGCCATCAAAGCAGTTGAAACGGTTGACACTTGTGTAGAAAAGGTTGTTAATGCCGCATTGGAAAATGATTACACCGTTTTCCTCACGGCTGATCATGGCAATGCCGATTACCTGAAAAATGAAAATGGATCTCCAAATACAGCCCACACATTGAACCCTGTTCCACTTTTTATCATTGATAAAAACTGGCATGGGCAGATCAATCCTGGCAAACTTGGCGATATTGCACCAACGATTCTTCACTTCATGGGAATACCAATACCGCCAGAAATGACTGGGGATCTGCTGATAACACCATAAGAAAATGATTATTCAAAGGAATAGCCAATCAAATCAGACCCTTCAGTATCATTTCTCTTAAATATTGCTTATTTTCAGAGGACAAACAGCTAACATGACCGAGGAACTAATTCTCCAGGGATGTCAAAAAAATGATCCGGCAGCACAACAGCTTCTGTATCAGAAATATAGTCCCAAAATGCTTTCCGTTTGTTACCGCTATGCAAAATCGCGTGAAGATGCTGAAGACATGTTACAGGAAGGATTTGTGAAAGTTTTCCTCCAAATTAACCGATTTGAGCACAGAGGTTCTCTTGAAGGCTGGATTTTACGCGTTATTGTACATACCTGCATTAACCACCTGAAAAAATATAAGAAGTTCAACGATGTTGTTGATTTGGCCTATGCTGCCAATTTAATTATCCGGGAAGATAATATACCCGGAATCGTTCAAGCAAAGCAAATTGTTGAAAGTATCCGGGCTTTGCCAATAGGATACAGAACAGTACTTAACCTCTATGCAATTGAAGGATATTCACACAAGGAAATAGGATCAATGCTGGAAATTGAGGAGAGCACAAGCAGGTCTCAATATACCAGGGCTAAAAACCTGCTGGAGGAAATTCTGGGTCAAAAAGGCATCATCCAGGCAAAGGAAGAAAAACGTGTTTGGTTGAAACCAGTAAGCCAACCTTAATTTAAATTGAATCTGAATAGAAGTATTATATGAGGTCAACAGATGATTTAGAGGATTTATTAAAAGAGCGGTCTGATCAGTACCTGCTGTATCCATCGGATGCAGTATGGAATAACATACAGAAGGAACTTCATCCTGCCAGAATTTGGGCTTATACAGCAGCAGTTTTTGTATTGCTTTTTATTACAGGGGTGACAATGGTTGTAAAAAAGGAATCAGCTTCATTGGTCAAGCCAAGGGCAGGTCAACTGGCATATCAGTTTATAAAACAGGCAGAGGGAACAAATGGATTTTTAAATAAAAAAGTTCCGGAAGAAGCCTCAAGGCCTTCATCTGAATTTCAGAAAAAAATACAGGTGGAGAGCGCTGATATAAAAACTTGGGAATCCGTGAAAGTCAATGAAAAGATAACAGATATTCAGTCTCAGGTTTCAACAAATATTGAATTGCCGCATCAGGTTGTTCCATTGCAAGCTGCAACGAAAAAAGTATTTAAAACCAACCGCGAAGAAAAGAAAAACATTATCAGCAATGCCCTTGAGACTGTTTTTGAAACAGCAAGAAAAATAGGCAAACAAACAAGCTGGCAGGTCTATGGAGGACCAACGCGGGGATATCGTTTTCTTTCTGGAGAGGCTTCAAGATCAAGCTACCAGTATACTGCATTTGCTCTCAGCACAAATGCTCAATTCCCCCGCAATGTGAAGGATGTGGTCAATCATCGTCCGGGTATTGGATTTGAACTAGGAACCGCGATGTATATTCCCATTAGCAAAAGAATAAGCATAAAAGCAGGACTTCAGGCAAACTACAATCAATACCAGATTGACGCATACAGCTCCGTCCCGGAAATTGCCAATTATGGGATGAATAACCTGCGAACAGGAAATACACCTATCAGTACAGTTTCATATTACAGCAATTCAGATGGATACAGGAGAGCAACGCTTCG
>JBDLUZ010000186.1:0-7387 GCA_039805045.1 Bacteroidota bacterium
TCAGGATGATATTGCGAGCAGAACGGCCAGACTGCCTATGAAAAAGGCAGAACGATCTGAATTTCTAAAGCGCTTTGCTCCGGGTATTGCAATGTCTGTATCCCTCTATGTTGCGTTGACAGTATTCAGAGACCTTAGGGATAATTTTGCTGTTGAATTCTGGAAGGCTATTGGTTTTGGAGATAGTCCGGCCTTATTTACTTTTTCAGAACTTCCTACTGCGGTAGCTGTTTTAGTGGTTATTTCACTCATGATTATCATCAAGGATAATAAACCAGCCTTCTTCAGCACCCTGATTATTTCAGCCTGTGCAGGCCTTTGTCTTATCGTTGTTTCCATGCTGTTTAGCAAGGGTATGATTTCTGGTGTTGCCTGGATGATACTTGCCGGCGCATTGATGTATTTGCCCTATATAGCCTATCATACACTATTTTTTGAACGGTGGCTAGCCTATTTCAAATACAAGGGGAATGCAGGCTTTCTGATGTACATGGCAGACACTGCTGGTTACCTCGGTAGTACCATTGTGCTCATCATCAAAAGCTTTGCCACACCGCATATAAGCTGGCTTGATTTTTTTATTTTTTCCGCTACGCTTGCCGGTTGTTTGATATTGATCTTATCAATATTCGCTTTTTTCTATTTTAAAAAACAGGCTGTACATAACTAACAAAAAATCAGCAATAACTATGTTGACAAAAAACTATGATGCAATTGTTGTTGGGGCAGGGATAGTAGGACTTGCCATGGCAAGAGCCTTAGGGGTTCGTGGGAAGAAAGTACTTGTGCTCGAAAAAAGTCAATTTGCCGTAGGCGCATCAATACGCAACTTTGGCATGATCTGGCCAATTGGTCAGCAGGAAGGAATGATGTATGAACGCGCTATGCTCTCCAGGAGTATTTGGCTGGAAGTGGCAGAGGCTTCTGGTTTGTGGATTGATCCGGTTGGTTCACTTCACCTGGCTTATAGCAATACTGAGATGGATGCTTTGTCTGCTTTTCATGGCTTTGTAGGCAGTGAGCGAAATTACACCTTACTCAATGCTGCTGCTACGTTAAAGGTCTCAGATTCAATCGTTTCAGCAGGATTAAAAGGAGGTTTACTCAGTACTGAGGAAGCAATAGTGGATCCACCAAAAGCAATTGCTGCGCTACCCGCGTTCTTGCATGAAAGATATGGTGTGGATTTTCAATGGCAGACTCCAGTCAATGCAGTTGAAACTGGAAAAGTAATTTCAGGGAACAATGCATTTCAGGCAAATGAGATATTCATTTGCAGCGGTCCGGATTTTGAAACTTTATATCCTGAGTTATTTGCGCAAACAGCCATAACAAAATGTAAACTGCAAATGATGAGATTTGTATCTCAGCCTGACGGCTGGAGGCTCGGTCCTTCCCTTTGCGGGGGATTATCGCTAATCCATTACAATGGATTTAAAGCAGCAGGGGATGCAGTTACACAATTGAAAAAGGAGTATGAAAATAAATACCCTGAATACATTGAGTGGGGAATCCATGTGATGGTTTCACAGAATCAATCAGGTGAACTGATAGTGGGAGATTCTCATGAATATGGGTTGACACATGATCCATTTGACCGGCAAATGATCAATAAACTGATATTGAAATACCTATCTGGTTTCGCCCGGTTTGCCAATGAAGAGATTGCTGCCTCATGGAATGGCATCTATCCCAAGATGACAAACGGTGAAACCGAGTTTATAACATCACCAGCTGATGGCATTACTGTAGTTAACGGATTGGGTGGTTCAGGAATGACTTTGTCATTTGGGTTGGCTGAACAATTGCTTAATGGTACATATCAACATCAATAATTATCAATAATCGTGTATGCAGGTAATTCAAAATCAGGAAGATCAGGGGATCGCTTTTGTCAGAAATAACATCATTTTTCGATCAGGCGATGAACAGGTTATTGGTATAAAAATTGGTGATTGCTTTTTTGGGAAAAGTCCCAGTGTAGTGGGCAAAATCATCAACGGACTTATCTATACCCTTGAAGGGGAGATTATTGGACAATGCACCCAGTACGCTGCTCCCAATGAAAAATTTGCAACAAAACAGCAACTTACTGAAGCATGGGAAATTTTATCCAGCATTGATGACCATGCCTGTCCGTGGATAACTGTAACAGAAAAGTGGTCTGCCAGGCCACTTCATGAACACCTGATATAGGCAACAAGTCTCTAAATCAGGTTACATGATGTAATTTGCAGTATGGCAAAAAGTACACACTTTTTCATCAGGAGATCACACCGTTATCTCGGTTTGCTGTTGGGTCTGCAATTTCTCTTATGGACTATCGGGGGCCTCTATTTCAGCTGGAGTAACATGGATGAAATCCATGGCGATTTCCAGAAAAAAAAGGTTCCATTGTTGAAATCAGATTTGGCATTGGTATCGCCCAGTATTGTACTGGATTCCATCAAAAAAATTCATTCGGTAGACTCTCTGGTTTCTATTCAGCTCATTGATATCCTTGGAGAGCCACATTACCAGATCAGGTGTGTTTCGGCTATCCATGATACCCTGACGCACAAACATGAGAGGGGTTTGATGAACCATCTCGCACATGCAGTTACTGGAAAGCTCCGTGAACCGCTGAACCAGCAGGAAGCTGTTGCTGTAGCTGCCAGACATTTCAACGGACAGCCAGCAATCATGGGAACCGAATACCTGACTACAACCAACAGCCATCATGAATACAGGGAGCAGCCGCTTCCTGCCTATGCAGTAACATTCACTCATCCCTCCAATACAACCGTTTACGTTTCCACCGAGCTGGGGACTGTCCAGAAATTCAGGAACGATAAATGGCGGATTTTTGATTTCCTCTGGATGCTTCATACCATGGATTATGAATCCCGCGATGAAATTGGGAATGTGCTGCTTCGTATCTTTTCCATATTCGGACTCATTACCATTTTAAGTGGATTCTCACTCTATATTATTAGCAGTAGGTGGTGGAGACGCAAATTCAGGAATTAGGAACATACTTTGTCTTAATTTGCAGATTGTTCCATAAATTATGCCAATGAGGGGGGCTTTCCGAATTGTTTTTTTGTTGCTGGTGTGCATGGTCTCCATGTCAAAAACACATGCACAGGAGAAGAAAGACAGTGCATTCGTGGAGCTTGATGAGGTTGTTGTCTCCTTCAACAAATGGGAACAATCAAGGAATGAAATCCCCAACCGCATCGAAAAGATTAACAGGCAGGATGTGCGCCTGCGAAATCCGCAGACAACGGCAGATCTGCTCGCACAAATGGGCGGTGTGTTTATTCAGAAGAGTCAGCTCAGCGGCGGAAGTCCCATGATTCGTGGCTTTGCCACCAACCGTGTTTTGATTGTGAATGATGGTGTAAGGATGAACAACGCAATTTACCGAAGTGGTAATATCCAGAATATCATCAGCATTGATCCATTCACCATAGAAAATGGGGAGGTGGTATTTGGTCCGGGTTCCCTCATTTACGGCAGTGATGCCATTGGTGGTGTCATGGATTTCAGGTCTGTGACTCCCAAGTTTTCAGCCAACGGAAAGTTGAATGTGGGAGGGAATACTGCGCTGCGCTACAGTTCAGCCAACCAGGAAAAGACGGTACATGCAGCAGTTCATGTGGGCGCAAAAAAATGGGCTTATTTCTCATCTTTCACTTCAAGTGCATTCAGTGACCTGAAGATGGGTGTCAGGGGTGGTCAGGACAGCTACCTGAGGCCATTTTATGTGCAGCGAATTGTCAGCACAGATAGTATTTTGGCCAACCCGGATCCGAGGGTACAAAAGTATTCGGGATATGAACAAGTGAATGTTTTGCAGAAATTGAGGTATGCTGCGGGTAAGCACTGGGACCTTCAATATGCATTTACCTACGCCGGTACAGGTTCAGCTCCACGATATGACCGGTTAATTCAGAATAGAAATGGTAAACCCCGGTTTGCAGAGTGGACTTATGGTCCGATGCTTTGGCGTATGCATACCCTTACAGCAGTTAATAACCGTAAAAATCCTTTCTACGATGAATCCAGGTGGATTGCCGCATACCAAGATTATGCGGAAAGTAGGATTGACAGAACCCGCACTACTTTAAATCGAACTATTCAGTCGGAAGCCGTTGATGCCTTCAGTTTCAACTGGGATGCACAAAAACTGGTTGGCAAAACGCAATTTTTTTATGGCATAGAGCAGGTGTCAAATAAGGTAGGTTCTGTTGGTTCGAGCACTAACATCAGCACAAATGTTGTTTCTCCTTTTGTAAGCAGGTATCCAGATGGCAGCAGGTGGACAACCTCTGGAGTTTACCTTTCCCAAAAATCCGCCGTAGGTGAACGTTTTACATTGCTGTCTGGACTCCGATACAGTTTCAACACGCTCAGCGCCAGATTTGATACGTCATTTATCAAATTTCCCTATAAGTCGCTTGATATAAAGGAAGGTGGCGTAACGGGAAATCTGGGTGTTGTTTTCAGGTCATCAGAAATGTGGCAATGGAATGCAAACATATCATCTGGTTACAGGATGCCCAATGTAGATGATGCCGGTAAGTTGTTTGAAAGTGTGCCTGGTAACCTCACTGTTCCAAATCCGGATCTGAGATCTGAATATGCCTGGAATTTCGAAGGCGGATTTGTATTCAGGATTCCACAAAAGTTCCGATTGGAGCTCAATGCCTTCCATACTTTGCTGAACAATGCCATTGTCCGCAGACCCTTTACATTCAATGGCGCAGACAGCATCAGTTTTGGCGGCATCAAAAGCCGTGTTGAGGCGTTGCAGAATGTTTCAAGGGCAACAGTCTGGGGTCTGCAATTGAGTGCACAATGGAATTTGCTACCCTCACTGGTTTGGCAGGGACATGCCAATTGGATAACTGGAAAAGAAACGGATGATCTTAAAAACGAGCAGGTCCCTCTCCGACATGCGCCTCCCTTTTATGGGAACTCCCTGCTGAGGTATAGCAAAAACAGGCTTTTTATGGAAGCATCCCTGTACTATAATGCACCTGTGGCGAGCAGTAAACTGGCTCCTTCTGAAAAGGCCAAAACAGATATCTATGCCACAGATCCTTCCGGAAATCCTTATGCTCCGGGATGGCACACCATTAATCTCAAGGCATCCTATCAGTTAAGAAAGCAATTGTCATTCACGCTGGGTTGGGAAAATATCACCAATCAGCGGTACCGGCCCTATTCGTCAGGACTTGTCGCCGCCGGCTCCAATCTGATTGTATCCATAAGGGCTGAATTCTGATTGATCGATGGGGTTAATGCTTGCATCCATGCTTCATGAATTCCATTTTTCAATTTCAACACTGTTACTTACATATCAGGCAAAGGCGCAGGTGCCCAGTCTTACAACAGTACAGCCTATTGTCCGTTATCAGCAAATGCCCATGCTGGCTGAGAATTCAGGTATGATCTGGTGGAATAATCTTATTTGGCAGCATAATGACGGTGGTGGTGAGCCCGCTATCTATGCCACAGATACGGCCAGTAATGTCATATTGAGAAGGGTGAGTCTCAACGGAGCTGTCAATATAGACTGGGAAGATATGGCGCAGGATGATCAGTACATCTATATTGCAGATGTGGGGAACAACACCAACGGTTCAAGGCCTAGGTTCATGATTTACAAGATTGCAAAATCGATGATTGTGGATAGTCCGCGCAACCTCACCATTCAGCCAGAATTAATTACTTTCCGCTACGAAGACATGCCGGAGAAGCCCGAACCAGTTGAAGGTAACAGCACAGACTGGGATTGTGAAGCTATGATTGCTTATCAGGATAGACTGTATCTGTTTACCAAACAATGGAAAGGTAATAAGACGGTGATGTATGAGCTCAGCAACAAGGCTGGTGATCAAACTGCAAAAAGAAGAGACAGCCTGGATGTCGGCGCATTGATTACAGGTGCTGATGTGCATCCGGGTTCAAAAAGAGTTGTATTGACAGGTTATACCAAAACAGGTCTGCGCTTTCTTTACCTGCTAAGTGGTTTTAAGAGTGATAATTTCTTTTCAGATGAGCAGAAAAAAGTACTGCTTGCCGGACCAGCACAAACAGAATCGGTTGCATTTATCAATGAGAAACTATTGTTCATAGGCAGTGAAGCCATATCAGTATTGAAGCAGAAGCTGGAATATATATGGGCTGATTCATTGTTTTCAAAAGGCAAGTAAACCAGTAACGGTTTAAAAAATCAGAAAATCACAGCTCATGAGTTAGTGTTTTAATTTTATGTCAGATTTTATTGTTGAGAAAAGCAGCCAACAGCTGGTGAAAATGATGGGTTCCTTGCTCCCTGTTAGCAGAAAACCGGCCAGTTGCATAAACCCTGGATTTTAAGCCCTTGTGCACATTTTCAACGACGTATTCATCTTCACGTTCTACCTTATCCAGCATGGCACCTGCACCTGAATGCAGTTTGCTTTCATCATATACATAGGTTAGGAAAGAGACTTTTGTTTTGTCGGTGTTGATGGGTTTCACAATATTGATGGATAATCCCCATGGATAAAAATTGAACATCATGTTTGGGAATATCCAGAAATAATAGGCGCCTATATTTTTTCCATAATCTATATGCCCCTCCGGCAGGTTAAAGGATTCTTCGCCATCTTTGGCATAACCAATCTGAAGGTTGCAATGATCAAATAACAGGGTGCTGTATTGGCCATAATCCAGCACTGCATTCAGGTCACGGTGAACAAAAGGAATATGAAATCCCTCCAGGTAGTTGTCGCAGTAAAGCGCCCAATGCGCATTGACGAGGTAGTCTTTACATTTCGTTGGATGGAAAACAAATTCATGTAAGGGCAGAAAGCCCACCCTTTCCTGCATGATTGCTGCAATCGGTTCAAATGAAAATTCTGGGAAAACAGCAGTAAACAAAAAAGGTCCCCACTGGTGCAAAGGAAAACTGTGAAGGCTGTCGCAGGGTCTTGGGAAGTCCTGAGTTTGGGTAAATTCGGGCATGGACTTGAAACTCCCATCTAGTTCAAACCTGCGTCCGTGGTAGGCACACATCAGGTTATGGTAGCTGCCTGCATGGTCAACCACCCTGTTTCCGCGGTGGGTACAGACATTAGACAGGCAGCGTATGGACTCGTCTGCATTCCTGACGAGCAGCATAGGCTCTTCCAACAATCCTTCCATGAAGGAAAAGGGTTGTACCATGCCTGCCAGCTTTACCTGACTGGCATCGCCTATCCATTGCCATGAACGGGCAAAAACCTTTTCCTTCATCGCTTCAAAAATGGACGCATCATGGTAAAACCATCCCGGTAATGTTTCTGCTTTGCTTATATCTTTATTTATGAAAAAATTAAAATTCATAATAATTATTTATGTTTATTCGTGAAAA
>JBDLUZ010000187.1:0-4219 GCA_039805045.1 Bacteroidota bacterium
AAACATCAACAGTGGTGGTTTTCGTTGGACAAATATTCTCCCAAATAGCAATAGAACTGGAACACTGGGTTACTATGATATCAACGTTGGCATTTTTCACCGATACAAACGTGAAAAATCAGTTTTGGAGTCTGGACTTGCCTTGTATCATCTGAACAATCCTAAAATTAATATCATTGGGGTGGATCCGGAAACGGCTCTCCGTGCACGTTTGGTACTTCATAACAAATTGTTCCTTCCAGTCAAGAACAATAAAACACTTGTATTGAGTAATGTTTTCTGGCGTGAAGGATTATACTGGCGCAGTACTGCAGTAGACAAATACAGCCAATATGAAAACTGGTCTGGTGTTGAAATGCTGAACGCAACAGGAAAGACCTCTGACTTCCATTTCAACGTTGGTGTTTTTACCAGGTCCTTCCAAACCTTTATGCCGCAACTTTCTGTATTTGCAGGCTCAGGCTTTAATGTACGGGCGAGTTACGAAGTTCCCCTGGGTGTGCGTGATTACGATGCAAAGCGCATGGAGTTATCAGTACACATGATCGTTGCCAACAAACGGGAAAAAAAGCCTCGAATCAAACCCGTTCCAGTTAAAAAAGCTGAAGTAGTAATACCGGTGGAGGAAAAAAAGGTTACCGTAGTTCAGGGCGATCGTGATAATGATGGATTGACTGACCAGGCCGATAAATGTCCTGATCAAGCTGGGCCTATAGGTAATATGGGATGCCCAATAGCAGACAGGGATGGAGACGGTATTCCGGATGTGTTGGATAAATGTCCAGAACTGGAAGGTGTTGCAGAAAATTTTGGCTGTCCTGATACGCGAATGTTCATGCCCAAAGAGACAGTTTACAACAGTGCTGCCGATTATTATCTGGCCATGACCAATATGTCTCTGGACTACAAAGATTCAATACGCTTCCATGTATATTTCGATTTCAATTCAGCCCGACTTACCGATAATGCATTTTTAATGTTGAATAAAATGGTCAACTTTTTGAAATTGAATCGGGATTTCAGGTGTGTTGTTGCAGGTCATGCTGATGCCGAGGGTACCGACGACGATAACATGCGTATCTCCCAAAGGCGGGCTTTCATGGTGAAAAATTTCTTTGTGAGCTATGGTGTAGATGCCAAGAGATTTGATGTTTCTTATTTCGGAAAAACACGTATGCTTCCCCAGTCCAATCAGTCATTGATGTGGATGAACCGCAGGGCAGAGATGACGTTGTATCGCGTACGTTAACCGATTTAATATGGCAACAAATCGGTACCAAGAGGGAGTATTTTGTATATCCCTCGACTTCGAATTGCATTGGGGGACTTTCGAAACAGTTCAGCTGAATGAAAAAGGGAGAAAGCGTTTCGAAAATACGCGCAAATCCATCCCCGTTGTTTTGTCTCTTTTTGAAGCGTTTCAGATACAGGCCACTTGGGCCAGTGTTGGCATGTTATTCAATCAAAATGTTAGTGAATGGAATGCTTCCATTCCTTCTTCTGTTCCATCATATACAAACAAGCAAGTTTCTTCTTACGAATGGGTTAATCAACATGGCTTTTCAGGGGATCAGGATCCCTATCACTTTGCGCCTCATCTTGTTGATTTAATTGCTACATCCCCACTGATGGAAGTGGGCACCCATACTTACAGTCACTTTTATTGTCAAGAACCCGGACAAACAGTTTCGGATTTCAAAGCCGATTTGGAGATGGCCATTCAAAAGGCTAGTCTTAAAAATCTGCCTATCCGAAGTTTGGTTTTTCCCAGAAACCAATTCAATGCTGCATACCTGGATGTTTGCAAAAATCTAGGCATAACTGCAGTAAGATCCAATCCGGATATTTGGTTCTGGGATGCCTATAGGCCTGAGACATTGATCAAAAAAATATTCCGTTCTGCAGACACACTGGTGCCTGTAGATTGGGATACCTCAATCCCATTGTCTTCTTTGGATGTTGATACAATCCCAATGCAAATTCCTGCCAGCAGATTTCTGAAACCATGGCATCCCAATCGATTGATCAATGCCATGAAGCTGGAGCGAATAAAAAATGAAATGACTCATGCTGCCAAAAATAATGCCTTGTATCACCTGTGGTGGCATCCGCATAATTTTGGAACCAATCCGGATGAATGTATTGCTGATCTAGGCATGCTTTTAAAGCATTTCAAAGCGTTGCAATCTAAGTACGGAATGATGAGCTTACACATGGATGGAATCCGGAATCATCTTTTGGAAATACAATAATGCCAACCCCAATCAAATACCGCATCATGCGGATCACAACTGTTCCGCTGTCGCTTCACAAACTGTTGAAGGGACAAATGTCCTATATGGTTGAGCATGGATTTGACGTGTTGATGGTCAGTGCTGATGGTCCTGAAATTGCAGCCGTTACAAAGCATGAAGGTTGTCCGCATCATGTTGTGCACATGACCAGAAAACTGACTCCATTTCAAGACCTGGTAAGCCTTTGGAAGTTATTCCTGCTGATCAGAAAATACCGTCCACACATTGTACATACCCATACACCCAAAGCAGGTCTGTTAGGAATGCTTGCTGCGAAAATTGCTGGTGTTCCAATACGGATGCATACTGTAGCTGGATTGCCATGGATGGAGTCTAACGGAATCAAGAAAATGCTACTCAAATCAGTTGAAAGAATTACTGCTTGGTCGGCACAATATCTCTACGCAAATTCCCGTTCGTTGAAGCAGTTTATGATTGATGAAAGTATTGTTACAAATGTTGAAAAATTGAATGTGTTGGGAGCCGGAACATCAAACGGAATCGATTTGTCTTATTTCAGTTCGAAGCAGGTTTCACCTGCAGTTATCAATGATGTAAAACGCGCTGCAGGCTTGCCGGAGCATGGTCGTGCTTGGCTTTTTGTTGGCAGGATAGTTGCAGATAAAGGTATCCAAGAGTTGTATGACGCATTCAGTGAATTGAATAAAGCATATCCGGATGACCAGTTGTGGTTGGTGGGGCCTTTCGAAGAACACAATGAGCTTAATGATTCACTGAGACTTAATCTCAGCAACAATCCCAATATTAAAATGTGGGGTTATCAGGAAGATGTGAGGCCTTACATGGCTGTTGCCTATGCATTGGTTTTCCCAAGTTACAGGGAGGGTTTCCCCAATGTTCCATTGCAGGCAGCTGCAATGGAATGCCCTTTGATTTTGTCGGATATCAACGGATGCAATGAATTGGTTTCGCATAATGAAAACGGATTATTGATTCCCGTAAAAGATAGCCAATCACTTTATCATGCTATGCTTTTTTTACAAAGTGATGATGAAAAGAGACTTGCATTTGTTGAAAAGACTTTGCAAATTGTGTATGCTAGGTATAACCAGCAACAAATCCATCAATCCTTGAAAAGCGAGTATACAAACGCTTTAAATACAGTTAAAGGAAATATATGGAATTGAATGTTGAAAAGGGTTATTACTTGAAAAGGGCTTTCGACTTGATTTTGAGCTCTTCCTTACTGATCGTACTTTCTCCTTTATTTGTTTTGTTGTATGCCATCCTGAAGGCTTCTGGTTGTAATCAAGCCTTTTTCATTCAAAAACGTGCTGGTTTGAATGGAAAATCATTCAACCTGATGAAGTTCAGGACTATGACCGACTGTACAGATGCGCATGGCCGTTTGCTTGATGATCACCTCCGTATACATCCATTGGGAAATTTCATCAGGATGACTTCCCTTGATGAATTGCCACAGCTTTTAAATGTGATTAAGGGCGATATGAGTATTGTTGGACCAAGGCCTTTACTTCCTGAATACCTTCCACTTTATACACCTGATCAATTAAAAAGACATCTTGTAAAGCCTGGTATCACTGGATTGGCACAGGTAAATGGAAGAAACCTCATCACCTGGGATTCTAAGTTCAATTACGATAAGATCTATGTAGAAAATTGTTCTTTGGGTTTAGATATTAAAATTCTTTTTAAGACGTTAATGGTTGTATTCAGTGCAAGAGGTGTAAATGGTAGTCATGGATTGCCACTTGGCAGGTTCACAGGTTCAACTGAATCTCTTGCAATATGAATAGGAAATGGATAGTTTTCGGAGCAGGTGGACATGGTATGGTAGTTGCCGAGACTATTGAATTAATGGGTGATGAAGTTGTTTGTTTTTGGGATGATGATCAGTCAAAAAAATCCTGTAATGGATACATGGTTGTAAATCATGAAAATGT
>JBDLUZ010000188.1:0-4205 GCA_039805045.1 Bacteroidota bacterium
GCTGCTGGTTTGAAATTATGCCCAAGTGTGTACATAGGCAACAGCGGTGTATATCCTGCGGTATCACCGAAGTCGTACATGAACTTGCCTTTCGTGAGTTTGGGACAGGAAGCAGGCTCTACAGCGATAGCGCGGACATTTTTACCTTCAGCAAGGTTGTGACGGAGGAAGGGGAAAGCAATACCGGCAAAGTTAGAACCACCTCCAAGTGGAGCGATAACAATATCGGGGAAGTCGCCTGCCATGGCCATTTGTTTTTCCGCTTCCAAACCGATGATGGTCTGGTGCATGAGCACATGGTTCAATACGGATCCGAGGGCATATTTAGTGTTCGGATCCTGTGCTGCCATTTCAATGGCTTCGGATATGGCAATACCCAGACTTCCGGTTGAGTTGGGGTCTTTTTCGAGGATATTTCTGCCTGCTTGTGTGCGGGTGCTGGGAGAGGCATAAACGTTGGCACCGAAGGTATTCATCATGATTTTGCGGTAAGGCTTTTGGTCGTAGCTGATTTTGACCATGTACACATCGCATTCAATCCCAAACTGCTGGCAGGCAAAGCTCAAAGCTGTTCCCCACTGACCAGCACCGGTTTCTGTGGTGATTTTTTTGACCCCTTCCTGCATGTTGTAATAAGCCTGTGGAACAGCGGTATTGGGTTTGTGGGAGCCACTTGGACTCACACCTTCATATTTGTAATAAATTTTTACTGGTGCATCCAGCAGTTTTTCTAATCCGGTAGCCCTGAACATCGGGGAGGGTCTCCATATTTTGTAGATGTCAAGAACCTGATCGGGGATATCAATGTATCTTTCGGCAGACACTTCCTGTTTGATCAATTCCATAGGGAAAAGCGGAGCAAGGTCTTCAGGACCAACAGGTTGTTTGGTGCCCGGATGCAGCGGTGGCATGGGTTTGTTGGGCATGTCGGCAACAATATTGTACCATTGCCGGGGCATTTCAGATTCATTCAGGAAAATCTTCTTGTTCATAATCAAGGGTTGAGTGTGTTTGTTTTGGGTTGAACAAACAAGTTAATAAAAAAAATGACGAATTCCGTGCAACATTTCATCATCCATTGCTACAGTTATTTAGAATGACTTACGAGGAGATATACCAACGGTATGCTAAAGAGGTGTACAACTCGATATACCGGATTGTTCAGCATACTGGTGAGGCGGAAGATATCCTGCAGGAAACTTTTGTAGATGCTTTTGAGGATCTGAATCATTTTTTCAGTCACCCTCAACCTGCAGCATGGTTGAAAAGGGTTGGAATCAATAAGGCAATCGGATTGCTCAGAAAAAGAAAGTATCTGTTGATTGAATGGAGTGATGATTTACAGGATGATCAATCTGATATTACGAATGAGGCAGGATTTGAGTTGCAGCTCAGCCAGGTTGTTGCCGCTATAGAAAAACTTCCTGTTGGCTACAGAACAATCGTTCAGCTCTACCTGATTGAAGATCTGCCCCAACATGAAATAGCATCAATGCTTGGCATCTCACACAGTACTGTTCGCAGTCAGTATTTCCGGGCACGTAAACACATTGTCAGTATTGTTCAAAAAATGAATAATCATGGATGATCAATTGAAAGCAATTATTGCGTTGAGCAGAGACCAATTGGATACAGCCGTTCCTAACCCGGCTGTTTATGGAAGGATTTTGAAAGAACTGGAAGGCCGGAAGCGCAAAAAAAGAATGGTAAGGATGGTTACTGGTGTCTCCCTTTCCGGGATTGCAGCCGTTTTGCTGATTGGGTTTTTTGTAAATGTGTTTGAAAAACATCAAGAGAATCATCCGGAAGCTGCAGGTGTCAATAACATCATCAGGAAACCGGAAATACAGCAGACCATCATTGACAGTTCTGGGACGGTCGATCATTTAATAGCAGAGGCGGATAAGCTAAATTATCAAAATGAAAATGCAGTTAGCTTTTTGACACCCCTTAAGCAGAAATATGCATTTCAGATTTCGGCATCCCCTTCCAAGCGATTAACATCCATATATGCCATTGAAAGGCAGCATAAAGTTGATAAAGCCCTTACAGATGCTTTATTTGAGGTCTTGAACAATGATCCCAATGCCAATGTTCGCTTGGCTGCAATGGATGTACTTTCTTCATTTGTTTCTGATGCCGGAATCAGAAAAAGACTGGTTTACGCCATGGTGGAACAGGACAATCCTCAGGTTCAGCTGATGATGATTCAGTTGTTTACGGGATTAAAGGAGAAGGGTATAGGAGATAAATTGAGCCAGATTATTGAAAATCCCGAAACAGACGAAAATGTTCGCGAGGAAGCACGGTTTTTGATTGCACAAGCTCAAGGTAACATTTGATTTATCACGATTTAAACTTATCTGTTAACAAACACTTTAAATAAAGAAATCATGCAAAAAAAATTATTGGTTGTAATGGGTCTTATGCTTAGTATAATGTCTATTCATGCACAGGAGGAGAGCCCTGAACAGAAAAGATTAAAAGAAGCAGAAAAAAAATTGGTAGAGGCAAAAGCCAACCACCAAAAAAATATAAGCGAAGCACGAAGGAAAATGGGAGAGTCATGGGCAGAGGCAAAAGCCAACCACGAAAAAAATATAAGCGAAGCACGAAGAAAAATTGGAGCGGAAAGGGCAGAAACACTCCTGTCAGCTGGGGTTGGTCTAAAGTATCCCGGCCTTGACAGCTCACCCCAGAAACGGGAAGGTATTTACCTTAATGATCAGTATAAAGAAGTCAGTTATGCCATTCCCTTTGCAAAAGGCGTCCTTGTACTGAACTTTGCACCTGACACAATCGAATCTTATGATGGCAATGAAATAGTCTTAAAGTCGTGGGTTGAAAAAGAGGAAGAGGCAGCCATAGATGGACTTGTTCTTGTAAGTGGAAACGGTTTGGCAGACAATACAGGTTTGGGACTTTTTGTAGATAAAAAGGGTGAAAGTGATTCAGTGGTAATCAATGAACTGGATATGCAAGGAATTAGCGGGGTAAAAGTAATGGTTCCTAAAGCGGTAAAAATTCTGGTAAAATACAACAGTACCTATCAGAATGAGCAGATAACTTTTTTGAATATTAAGAGTGAACTCGAAGTGGCAGTCCGGTTCAATCCCATAATAATCAAAAACATAACAGGTGCTGCAACTGTCAATTCCATGTATGGCAGTATTAACGCCCTATTTGATTTGCCACCCAGCATGCCCGTTTCACTGATTTCTTCATACGGGAATGTAGATGTCACCATTCCCCCAATATCAAAAGTGGATCTCCATGTCAAAACCAGCTGGGGTAAAATTTATATTGCACAGTCCCTGGTGGGTAAAGTTCAAAAGGATGCAGATTCCAAAGAAAGTCGCGAACAGTTAAAAGGAAAATTAAATGGTGGAGGAACTCCTTTTATTTTGTCTTCCGGATGGGGAAAGATTTACCTAAGATTGAAATGAACCTGTTTTTAATGCTGATAAAAAGGATGAATTGTGTTTGTTGAAGGGTTTTTGGTAAATTCATGTGTCTGTAAATAGGGCTACTTCCTAAAAACCATTCATTTTGACAACATCCGATTATATTGCTCAACTGCCTGAAGATCGGCAACCTCTTGTGCAACAAATGCTTGAATTATTCAGGGAACATTTGCCGGAGGGTTTTGAGGAGACGATTAGTTACGGAATGATTGGATTTGTAGTACCTAAATCACTTTATCCTGCCGGTTATCACTGTGATCCGTCACTTCCTCTTCCATTCATAGCTATCGCAGCACAAAAACATTTTACAGCCTTGTATCACATGGGCATTTACGCGCGGCAGGACCTTTGCGATTGGTTCACGCATGAATACCAGCAATTGCAACTTGGCAAGCTCGATATGGGGAAAAGCTGCATCCGGTTTAAAAAGCCTGAAAAGGTGCCTTGGAAACTCCTCGAAGAGCTTGCAGGAAAAATGACAGTTGAAGACTGGATCAGCTTGTATGAAGAAAAGATTAAGCGCTGATTTTCCCACTCATCAATAATCCGGGTGCGGAGGCTGAAATTCAGTAATTTAGTTGTTCCAAATTACTGCTTATGAAGTCAATAAAGATCAGTCTAATCGCAGCTGTCTGTTTCTCATTCATGAATCAGACCCAGGCTCAAAAAGACACAGCTTTTACGAAGTACAAAAACCTGCCGTTAAAAGCCAACAGGATGTTCGACCTGAAAACCAATGAA
>JBDLUZ010000189.1:0-7579 GCA_039805045.1 Bacteroidota bacterium
CCAGCAAGTGGATCATTCATATCCTTTTCGTATTCAATGCTGCAGATACCGGTGTATTTGATTTTGCGCAAAGCCTTGACAAAAGCCGGGAAATTGATGGCTCCCCTACCGATTTCAATCACCTTGGCATCTTTAGCCATTGCTGTAACATCCTTGATATGCAGGTCGAAAAGCCTGTCTTTGTATTCCACTACCGCTTTCTCCGGCAATACGCCAGCACGGAAGGTATGTCCGATATCAATGCACAATCCCATACGTGGGTCCATGTCTTTGATGCGGTCGTAAATGTCTTTCGGACTAGGATATAACTTGTCTTCAGGACCGTGATTATGGATGGCCATTTTGATATTGGTGGCCTTCACTTTCTCCTCTGTATAAGCGAGCAGTTCTGGATTGGGAACACCCACAATCATGTTGACGCCACATTTCTGCGCATAAGCAAAAGCTTGATCCACAGCTTCTTTTGTTTTCATGTAGATGACACCTATCGTGTACATGCTGATACCGGCATCGGCCAATTTCTTTTTTACACCATCAATGGTTTCCTGGCTGCTGTTCAGCGGCAGGTGGAATTCTTTTACAGAAAGATTGGTTACGCCCACCCTTTTCATCATGGCAATGGATTTCTCCAGATCAAAGCGAACGAATGAGTAACCAGCAAATCCAATGGGAAAATCCATTCCCTCAGCGGCTGAGCTGGATGTTGCGGCAATAGCAGCCTTACCCATGATAGGCATGGCTGCAGCGGCTGCAATGCCCAATGTGCTATTTCTTAAAAAATTTCTTCTGTTATGCATATGCAATCGTTTTAAGGATTAAATGTTTTGTTGTTGATGCTACAAATTATTGTATTTTTTGGTGGGTTTAGCAATTAAATGCCATAACTTAATAAAACGTTTTCGCTGCCACCCTTAAACCAAGACTATGCTTTTCATTACGATTGCCTGCTGTATCCTCCTCCTGATCCTCTTGATTTCTTGGCTCAGGTTCAATACATTCATTGCCTTTATACTGGTATCCATTACTGGCGGATTATTACTCGGACTACCACTTGAAAAAATTCCGGCTTCAATTCAGAAGGGTATCGGAGACACACTGGGTTCTTTACTGATGATACTGTTGTTTGGGGCCATGATTGGTAAACTGGTAGCAGAATCTGGTGCTGCACAAAAAATCAGTGATGTGATGTTGAAAACCTTCGGTATCAACAAAATCACCTGGGCCCTCGTGATGACAGGCTTCATAGTAGGCATCCCTTTATTCTACAATGTTGGTTTTGTGTTGCTTGTTCCACTGATTTTCTCAATCGTTTACCGGGTTAAACTTCCTGCAGTCTATGTTGGATTACCTATGCTGGCTGCACTTTCCACTACGCACGGACTCCTTCCGCCGCATCCCTCACCGGCTGCGCTTGTTACCCAATTGAACGCGGATATGGGGCAAACACTGCTGTATGGCATCATCATCGCTATCCCTACCATTATTCTAGCCGGACCAGTATTTGCATCTACGCTGAAAGGCATCACCACAGAACCACTGCAAACCTTCAAGCCGCGCATCCTGCCTGATGACCAGCTTCCCGGATTCTTGAACAGCATACTCACCTGTTTGCTCCCTGTTGGAATCTTGCTGGTGACCACCATCTTCCAATTGGGCGAAAACGGTGCTGAAAGTCCAGTTTTACTGCGTTTCATTGCAGATCCAAGTATGCTGATGCTCCTATCTGTATTGTATGCCACTTTTGCACTCGGCATTTTCAAAGGGAAAAAAATGGGCGAGGTGATGACCATCTATGCCGATTCCGTCAAGGATGTGCTGATGATTATCCTCATTGTTTCAGGTGCCGGTGCACTCAAACAAATATTTGTTGACAGCGGTGTAAGCAATCAGCTTGCAGATGCCATGAACCAACTTGATTTGCCGCCATTGTTATTAGGCTGGCTGATCTCAGCACTCATCAGGGTGGCGATGGGATCTGCCACGGTTGCAGGTTTGACAACAGCAGGCATCATTGCCCCACTGGTGGTAGCTACAGGAACTTCTCCCAGCCTCATGGTACTAGCCGTGGGATCAGGAAGCCTGTTTTTCTCACATGTCAATGATTCCGGATTCTGGCTGTTTAAGGAATATTTCAACCTGAGCATGAAAGACACTTTCCGGTCGTGGAGTGTGATGGAAACAATCGTTTCCGTGATGGGCCTACTGGGTGTACTTGTGCTGGAAAAGTTCATATAAGAGCATCAAAACATAAGGTGCCGCTCTTGAAAATTATGTTTTAATTTAACAGATCATCTTCAAAATCAACCCATGCCATTACGCAGAGACTTCCTCAAATCAACTACGGCTGCTAGCGGACTCTTCCTGCTTTCGTCGTTTACCGAAAAGAAAAAAGCAGAAAAAATCATGCCTCCCCGCATCCGCTTCTCAGTGATCAACATCAACCACAGCCATATTTACGGGATGTGCAATGCAGTTATCAAAGGAGGCGGTGAACTGGTGGCAGTTTATGCCAAAGAAGCAGACCTCTTGGCGCAATTCAGCAAATCCTTTCCACAGGCTAAAGTTGCTGCAAATCCAAATGAAATTTTGGAAGACAACAGCATCCAGCTGATCCTGAGTTCAGGCATTCCGGATGAACGTGGACCGCTAGGCATTGAAGTGATGAAGCATGGTAAAGACTACCTGGTAGACAAACCAGGCATCACTACCTTAGAACAACTGGCTGCAGTGAGAAAGGTCCAAAAGGAAACCAAACGCATCTATTCCATCATGTACAGCGAGCGCTTTGAAAACAAAGCCACCATCAAGGCTTCAGAACTGGTGCAAGCAGGCGCGATAGGTAAAGTTATTCAAACCATCGGATTAGGTCCGCACCGGATCAATCCCAAATCCAGGCCCGACTGGTTCTGGGAGAAAAAGCGTTACGGTGGAATCATCTGCGATATCGGCTCACACCAGTTTGATCAGTTCTTACATTTCACTGGCTCCACTTCGGCAGACGTAGTTGCTGCACAGGTGGGTAACACCCATCACAAAGATCATCCCAACTTCGAGGATTTCGGTGATGTGATGCTAAAAGGCAATGGCGGCATGGGTTATATCCGGGTGGATTGGTTTACACCAGACGGACTCAAAACATGGGGAGATGGCAGGTTGACAATTCTGGGATCAGAAGGCTTCATTGAGATCAGGAAAAACATTGATATTGCCCGCTATAACAGTGGGAACCACCTCTATATGGCCAACAACAAGGAAACAGTTTACATCGACTGTAAAGATGTTGAACTCCCTTTCGGAAGACTTTTGGTGGATGATGTAATCAACCGCACAGAAACAGCCATGACACAGGCACATTGCTTCCTGGCAACAGAACTTGCCTTGAAGGCACAGAAAATGGCTAGATAATCCGTATATTCAAACATCCATTCAATACTTAAACACATTGCTATGCCCAAACAAAACCACAGGAGAAATTTTCTCAAAAACAGCTCGCTGGCTGCAGCATGTCATCGGAAAAGGATACACGGCACCGAGTGATAAACTGAACATTGCTGCAATCGGTGCAGGTGGAAAAGGACAATCAGACCTTTTCAATTCTTTCAACAACGGCGCCAATAATGTGGTGGCTTTTTCTGATGTAGACTGGGACAAATGCAAACCTGCGATTGAGAAGTTTCCCAATGCCAAAAAATACCGCGATTTCAGAGAGATGCTCGACAAGTCTGGCAATGAAATTGATGCAGTAACCATCTCCACGCCAGACCATTTCCATGCCTATGCCGCCATGGCCTGCATGCAACTGAAAAAGCATGTCTATGTTCAAAAACCGTTGACCCACAATATCGCTGAAGCCAGGATGCTTACCGAAGCGGCACGCAAGTACAAAGTGGTTACCCAAATGGGCAACCAAGGTGCTTCCAACCCCCAACAAAAGGTGGCGATGGATTGGTTCGATCAGGGACTGATTGGCACTGTTAATAAAGTTGAAATTTGGACCAACAGACCCGTATGGCCTCAGGGTATTCCTGTTCCAACCGGTAAACATGCCCTGCCTGCTTCCATGTCTGCCGCAGACTGGAACACCTGGCTTGGTCCTGCTTCATATGTGGATTATGATCCATTGTATCATCCGTTCAAATGGAGGGGCTGGTGGAACTTCGGTACTGGCGCACTGGGCGACATTGGATGTCATACCATTGACTCTCCTTTCAGGATACTCGGCCTCGGTTACCCAACTGAAGTGGAATGCAGCGTAGGACAAGTTTTCATTAAAGATTGGACACCAGAACATATTCCAGAAGGTTGTCCGCCTTCATCTCTTGTAGAGATTAAATTCCCAGCCACCAAAAAGAATAAAACACCTATGAAAATGGTGTGGATGGATGGCGGTTTAAGACCTTTCCATCCTGATCAGCTGCCTGCCAATGAGCCCCTCAGCACTGATGGAAACGGATCCAACGGCGTTTACCTGCATGGCTCCAAAGGCTTGATGGTAATTGATATGTACGGAAACAATCCTCGGATTTACCTGAACAACGGAGAAAAAATCACTGCTCCAGCTCCTGACCCCAATGCTCCGAAACTGCCTGAATTCGGTCATCAGATATCCTGGACTGAAGCTTGCAAAGCCGGCTTCAACAGCAAAGAGCACAAAGCCCTGAGCTCATCATTTGATTACTCTGGTCCGCTCACCGAAACCGTTCTGATGGGCAACCTGGCCATCAGGAGTTATATGCTCCGCAAAGAGGTGAAGGGCAACAATGGTCGCAGCGGATTCGACTTTTATGGCCGGAAGAAATTGCTTTGGGATGGCGCCTCTATGAAGATCACCAATTTTGAAGATGCCAACCAGTTTGTTGGACGCATCAACAGAAGCGGATGGGAATTCAAGATGTAACCTCAAGCATACATGCTGCATATACTTTTAAGCCCCGCAGAAGCGGGGCTTTTTTTTGGTATCTTCAAATCTGACATTTCAACAATTTATATGAAGAAATTACTATTTGCCCTCCTGATTTTCAGTGGGAGTGCTGCTTTCGCACAGAAGAAAAAAATTGTCTTTGAACAGGCCAGCATCCAACCTGCTCCGGACTCCATCTTTACCAACCTGAAATGGAGAAATGTGGGTCCTTTCCGCGGCGGCAGAGCCAATGCCATTGCCGGCGTTAGGGGCAATGACCTCAGATTTTATGTGGGCTATACCGGTGGTGGCGTATGGACTACAGAAGATGGTGGCAACAATTGGAAAAACATTTCCGATGGACAATTTGGTGTTGGGTCCATCGGTGATATTGCCGTCTCCGAATCAGATCCCAATGTGATTTTTGTGGGCACTGGAGAACATGCTGTTCGCGGTGTGATGACGAGCTATGGTGATGGCGTTTACAAATCCACAGACGCCGGAAAAACCTGGAAGCATAGCGGATTGAAACAAACGAGACACATTGCCGATATCGCCATAGACCCGAGAAACCCTGATGTCGTTTATGTGGCAGCACAAGGCACCGTTCATGGTCCGAATGCAGACCGCGGTGTTTTCAAATCAACAGACGGAGGTGCAAGTTGGAAAAAAGTGTTGTACATCAACGACAGCACAGGCATCTCTTCGCTCTCCATGGACATGAATAATCCCCGGATACTTTATGCTGCTTCCTGGGAACACAGGAGATTTCCCTGGACGGTATCCAGCGGCGGACCAGGCTCTGCCATCTGGAAGTCGGTTGATGAAGGCAATACCTGGACAAAACTCGAAGGCGGTTTGCCGAAACTCATGGGCAAGGCCGGAATCAGTGTTTCCCGCGCCAACGGCAACAGGATCTATGCGATTATTGAGACCGAAAAAGTGAAATCAGGACTTTACCGTTCAGACGATGCCGGCAAGACCTGGACATTGCAGTCCAACAACCAGGATATTTCTTCCCGATCATGGTACTACATGGAAGTGTTCGCTGATCCCAAGAACGAAAACACCGTTTATGTGCTGAATGCCCCCATGATGAAATCTATCGATGGTGGCAAAACCTTCAGCCGCATACCTGTTCAACATGGCGATACCCATGATCTTTGGATCAACCCAAACAGCAGCAATATCATTGCTTTGGCAGATGATGGCGGTGCAGAAATCAGCTTTGATATGGCCAAATCCTGGTCGCCTATCATGAACCAACCTACCGCACAGTTTTACCGGGTGAATACCGACAATGTTTTCCCCTACAAGATTTACGGAGGCCAGCAAGACAATACTTCGGTGATTGCCGCCAGCAGGAACAATGGCACAGCACTCACAGAACGAGATTGGATGATCGGCCCGGGCTGTGAGTGCGCCTTTCCCGCTTTCGATCCCAACGACCCCAACCTCGTTTATGGCGGTTGCTATCAGGGTTACATTGAAGTGATGAACATGAAAACCGGAGAATCCAAAGACATACAGGCCTATCCTACCATGAATCTGGCTAATGATCCCAGCACCATGAAATACCGGTTCAACTGGAATGCGCCAATCATCGCCTCACCACATGATCCCAAAACCATTTACCATGGCAGCAATGTAGTATTGAAAACAACCAATGGCGGCATCGACTGGGAGCCTATCAGTCCGGATCTTACCCGCAATGAAAAATCAAAGCAAGGTCCGGGTGGCATGCCTTTCACCAACGAAGGCGCAGGAGGAGAAAACTACAACACCTTATTTTATATGGCAGAATCTCCATTGGAAAAGGGTGTCATTTGGACAGGCAGTGATTGCGGACTCGTGCACGTTACCCTCGATGGTGGTAAAACCTGGAACAATGTAACTCCTACAGGGTTGCCTGAATCACAGATCAATAGTATTGAATTGTCTGGATTCGACAAGGGTACCGCTTACCTGTCTGTCACCCGGTACAAGCTCAATGATTACCGCGCCTACGCATACAAGACCACTGATTACGGAAAAAGCTGGATGGCCATCACCAGTGGCATCAAGGAAGACGACTTTTTGAAAGTAATCCGTGAGGACAAGAAAAACAAAAACATCCTCTATGCAGGCAGTGAGCGGGGATTTTACTTATCCACTGATGGGGGTGCCCTTTGGAGCCCTTTCCAGCGCAACCTGCCTGTAGTTCCTGTAACAGATCTGATGATTCGCGACAATGACCTTGTTGCGGCAACAGCTGGAAGAGCCTTTTGGATACTCGATGATCTGGGTGCCATCCAACAGCATGTTGCTCAGGCGGCATTGCCCAAACTGGTTACACCCAAACCCGGTTACAAGATGGGTGGTGGTGCAGGCCTGCCGGAAGACAAATACAGTGCCGGACAAAATGCTCCTGATGGCATTATTCTAGACTACTTCCTGCCAGCAATCCATGACAGCCCGAAATCGGTGAGAACAGGAACACCATCTGTGCCGATGAGAATGTTTGCCGGTTTAATGTCGCGATGGAGAACCATGTTTGTGTGGATGGATTGCAATATATGTATACATTGAACCATAAGCGCATCGAGTTTGTTTTCACTCAATGTCTTCAGTTTGCCATATTCATATAGAGAACAATCATAATATGGCATAACCATACACATAGAGTCGTGTATTTGACCG
>JBDLUZ010000190.1:0-4187 GCA_039805045.1 Bacteroidota bacterium
ACAATTAATAGCTACCCATGGATTACCAGTTCTGTCTTTTGTCCAGGTAAACCCGCCAGTCCACGGTGGTTTAACTGCAACAGGAGGCTCGCCACTGTAGTTTACACGAACGGTTACCTTTCCTTTTTGAAAGCCTGCTGCTGAGTATATATAAAGCTTATTATCAGTGTGGGCAAAATTTTGCGCTTTACCATTCACAACTATTGACGACACCTTAAAAAAATTGATAAGATCCAGCAAAATAGTATCAGTTGCGTTTTCAAGCAAAACATCAACATCCGTATATCCCTTGATTTCTTTTTTAGAAATATCGATATCCAGCGAAATTGTATAGTGCCGGATGTCCATATTGGCCTGCAGCGGATGCAATTTACCTCCAGAAGACAGGCTGCTGATATCACGATCCTGGGCAACCGATTGAAAGGTTAAGATGCATGACAATAAAATAAGAATCATGCCGGAACGGCGGTAATCATGAGTTGGTCTGAACATACTGCCTATTTTGGTTACTTGAATCTACGAAATAGTTACCAAGGTTTTCAAATACAATGAAATATATTCATGAATGTATTTTCTTTTGTACTGCATAATGAAACGTGGATGCGGCAAAACATCTATTTGTTCAAACCATTGGTATCGTTCATTCAAAGCTGAGAGATAACGGAAGTTCTTATCCCCTCCAATGCAAATGCATCTTTTTTGCTTAACTGGCCACTGCAATTGTTGTTGAATGCAGTTGACAACAAATGGTTTGAGTCTAAGCTGCAGCGAAGGCATATCGTAATAGTTCATGTTCTTTCCCTTGTAAACATAACCCAGCGGACTGACTGCACTGATGAAATAATCCTTATAAAATTGGTCCGGACCACCATAAGCCTGAATCATGGTATAGATGAATTCTGCAGACAATTCCGATGCATCACCGAAATCATGTGAAATGCCACAATCATGAAACAGTTGTCTGGGAGCAGTGAAATTGATACCCGTAATTCCTGCACCGTGTCGACCAGGATTGATACCAAAAATCAATGTCCGTTTACGCGTATCTGAAAAATATTGGAAATAGAATTGATTCATCAACCTGATTACTTCAGGAGATGAAAAAGGAAAAAGCACTTCAACACCCCTTGGCAGCTTCTCCGGTACTTGGAGGGTTGTGTAGAAATCCAATATTTTGTTGGCGAACTGCTCATTCATAGCGTCTCATTTTTTACCAACAATGGAATCTGTCATGCAATTTCTTTTATCTCATTCGGTAAGGTAAATTATTAAACTAAAGTCTGTATACAATACACCTTCCAAAATAGGAGTATAATCTGATTAATTTATTGCGCTGTGATCTTCAATATACGACCAGGCCCTTCCACAGCCACATAAACAGAACCATCCGGAGCCTGTGCCACATGCCTAACCCTTCCATTGATACCCTCAACTGTTTCAGCAGGGGTAATGGTTGTGCCATTTATTATACATCGATGCAGCTTTTGCGAAGCCAATCCACCAGCCAAGAGGTTTCCCTTCCAGCCTTTAAAAGAATTATGTGTGATGAATGTGATTCCTGATACACCAATAGAGGGTGTCCAGGAAAATGAAGGTGCAGCAATACCAGCTGCAGTATGACCCTGCGAAATAATTGTGTTGTCGTAATTCATTCCCAGCGAATAAAATGGCCAGCCATAATTGGCCCCTGAAGCAATAATATTGATTTCATCTCCACCTTTGGGACCATGCTCTGATTCCCAGATTGCACCCGTAGTTGGATGGATAACCATTCCCTGTGGATTTCTTATGCCATATGCAAAAATTGTACTGGCTGAGGTTTGTCCGGGTAAAACAGGATTATCAGTTGGTACCCCACCCGATGCAGTAACGCGGTGAATCTTGCCCCAGGGTGAAGCCGTAGTAGAGGAATTCCGATTGCTTGCATTGGGACCTCCATAACTTCCGGTACCACCTTCTCCAACCGATATGTAGAGCATCCGATTGGCATCAAATCCCAAACGCGAACCATAATGTCCATTCCACGTATTTCCACCACCAGTCTGAAAAATAGTCTCTACGTTTTGAATGGCTGTACCAGCAATTTTGAACCGAACCACACGCAATTCTCCAGAGCCATTGGTTGCTGTTGCAGCATAACTGGCATAGATCCAGCCATTACTGGAATAGTCTGGATGCACCCGAACATCCATCAATCCGCCCTGACCACTGCTTCTCACTGTTGGAAAACCAGTTAATTCCGTTACAACACCATTGGTAGAGCGATAAATTTTACCACGCTTTTCAGTAAACAGGAAATCACCATTGGGAAGGAAATCAAATCCCCAGATGATCTCATAACCTGTGAGCACAGTACTAATCGTAATCTGAGGATTCGTATTGTCATCAGGTGGAGGAACCGAGGGTGATTTTTTTGCACAAGCAATTGCTGTTACAATCACTAAACTGACTATTGTTATTTGTTTCAGACTTGTATACATAAACTGTATTTTTTCTGACATCATCAAATATACCCCGTAAAAAAATTAAATTCCAATTCCCAAAAGTATATTTCGTTTGTGTTGGTAGGTATGATAGTTTATTAAAATAAAATCTGTAGATTTCTTACGTATTAATTTGATTTCTATGCTTACCATGAAACCTTTGCTCCATCATTCATCCAATTACGTCCTCCGTTTACTTACAATCCATCTCATACTGTCATTCGCCTTTACCCTTCAGGTCACGCTGTGTTCAGCCCAGAACAAACTTGATCAGCCTGTGCATACGGATCGCGCGTTTGTGCAAGACTATAGCATCAAATATATGCCGGTAGCTGCCGGAACAACTTTGATTTCTGCTGGTGCCGACCGAAACGGCAGCATTCGTGTGTTCTCATCCAATGGTGTGCTGCTGCCTCATGCCGGACAGTTCCTGTATCCGGGAAGCCTCCGGCCAGACAACAGATACCGCACAACGATCACGAAAAAGATACAAGGGTTGACGACTCACCTTGGTCAATTTGTACTCATCGACGATAAAGCTATCTTCAGCAATGCATGGGCTGGTTCATTGTATATGCCTCACCAGCTGCCCGGCGCCCGCATGCTGGCTGGAGGTACCAGCAATCAATATCTAATCAGCGACGGCAACTCCATCCATTACATCACCAAGGAAGGTACCCTATCAAAGAAAAGTGTAGATGGAGGCGTTCGTGAAATACGTTATGAACCCGGTCTCGGATTTCTCGTGTTGACTTCTACTTCCCTGCATCGCTTTAATCTCCCAAGCATGTCCCTTGAGTCTTTATACCAGGGGAAAGAACTGACCTCCTTTGATCTCTTTGGTGGCAAGGCCTGGATAGGCTCACAAAATGGCTACATGACCCTGGACCTTCAGACTAAGGCACTTAGAGGTCCATTCCAAAAATTACCGGTCGCTGATATCCGAAGTGTTCGGGCCATTGGCGACAAGGTCTGGTTCGGAACCTCAAATGGTGCCTTTGCCTTGCGGACTGACGGCAAATTCGACTACTATCAGGGACAGCGATGGATGCCAGGAAAAGTAGTCTCCAACATTGGAGAAGGTCCTGATGGGTCGGTACTGTTGCTGACAGAGGCTGGACTGGGGCAGATCTGTTTCCGCCAAATGACGCTGGCCGACAAAGCCGAGTTCTTCCAGCAACAGGTTCGTGACCGGCATATCCGCAATGGCTACAACGCCACGTTGGCGGGTATGAAAGAAGGCGACCTATCTACCGGCTATCTTGCTGATTCCGATAATGACGGACTTTGGACATCCATGTACCTGGGTGCTGAAGTATTTCGTTATGCCGTAACCCGATCCGCTGACGCTTTGGCCAACATCGGCGAGTCTCTTGACGCGATGGAGCGGCTCTATACCATCAACAAGCTCCCTGGCTTCCCATCACGCGCCATTGAACGCAGCGGCTTCATCAAAGTGCTGAGCGACCCCGAACGCTGGCAACATTCACCCGATCCGGAATGGGACTGGAAATCCACCACCTCTTCCGATGAGGCCATTGGACATACTTTCGTTTTGGGTGCCATCGCCGAACTGGTGGACGAGCCATCGCTCTCCAAGAAAGCTGTGGTCCTGCTGGACACCCTAATGATGCATATTGTAAAGAACGATTTGTACCTGATCGATTTTGATGGTAAGCCTACTACCTGGGGCAAATGGAATCC
>JBDLUZ010000191.1:0-4180 GCA_039805045.1 Bacteroidota bacterium
ACAGACATTGCAATACCCGGAGCAAAGCGCTTTAGAAATTCAGATCGTTCTGCCTTTTTCATAGGCAGTCTGGCCGTTCTGCTCGCAATATCATCCTGATCAGGCGCTGCAAGATTTTTCAAAAGAAGAATGCCCAATATCAATAAGGGGATAAAACATACGGCTGTCACAAATGGCATCCACATCTCAGAAAGTCTCCAGTTCTGCAATAACCAACTTCCTGAAGATTTTACAATACCTGAGGAAATTATAAAACTCGAAGCCATCACAGCTCCCAGTAACTCCGTTGTTCTTCTACCTTCCAGAAATGAGAATACAACCCCCCAGATCATCCCCAAAGGCAAGCCATTCAGAAACATAACCGGCAGGTTGTACGGGTATGGTATCATCCCGAACAATAATAATGTCAGGAGTGCGAAAGACATGAGACCCGTTAAAACAGCTATCCTGTTTTTTTCTGTAAGTTCAGCAATAAAACGTATCCCCAAAAATTTTGAACAGGTATAACCAACTAGCTGAGCCAATACAAGCCATAGTTTGTACTGCATTCCCCACAGGTACAAACCATCATAGGTAGCTGCTGTAAAGGGTTTTCTGAAAGCGTACATACTCAGGTATGTTATAAAAGCAGCTGCTGCCGCTTTGATAACAAAGGATGCATTCGGACGGTATGAAAAGCCTGCTACACCTACACTTTGATGCATCACTACTTGTTAAATTCTTGAGTAATCAGTCCTGGCAATTGCCTGACATCGTCCATGATATGTGTATGCGGATAACGTTTAAGTGTTTCAACATCATTTGCGCCACTCAACACACCAATGTTGCCCTTGCATCCAGCATTGTAACCAGAAAGGAGATCAGCCGGCGTATCCCCAATTTTCACAACTTCGTGCACACTGGTTATACCCAGCATGTACATGGCTTTGTGAATCAGGTAAGGAGCAGGCCTGCCTATCCCGTTGGTATCCTCAACATCGAGATGTAAATCGATAAGGCTCCTCTCTTTCCATTGCAATCCGTCCATAATCGCATTGCTGACATCCCTGTGAAACCCGGTATCTGTAGCTACCCTGATCTGATTATCCTGACACCACTTAAACACGTCTTCAGCTCCTTCCATCGGCTTGACTTCATTGCGGTAAAAGGCCACCATATGCAGGGAATATTCATCAAAAATTTCCAATGCACGGGTATGGAACTGCGGAAAACGCTTTGACTCCAGCTGCGCAAAATCAGTTACGATACCCGATTCCCGAGCCAATAAAAACTCATATAAATGAATTTTATTGGTTCCAATCGTTTTTTCAAAATCTTCCAGCGTAGCACCGAGTCCGAATTGTTTTGCTGCCCTGAAAAGACATTTTGCAACTGCATTGTCATCACTCACTGTGGTGCCCGAAAGATCAAATACAACCAGTTTTATCATGTTATTGATTAAATTCAAATCCAATGCGAAAATGATTCTGGGATATTGCCCGAGAAAATCCTTCTGTTATATTAGCTATTGAACAGTCTCTGTTAATCAGTTCGTCAAATCGATATAGCCTATCATAGTTTTCCATAAATCCCACCGCTGATAATAAATCATCTTGATTGTAATTGTGCAACCCGCGGATTGTCCATAAATTCCGGACTAGTTTTTCTGCATTGAGTTGAACAGCTGGTTGTGGATAAGTAGCACCAACCCAAACCGCTATACCTCCAATACCAAGCAGTGCAAGTGAATTAGCCATAGCCTCTGGGTTGCCGGTAAAATCAATAACGATATCGGCGGAGATATTGACGGACTGACCAGTTTCCAGAGAAATATAATTACCTGTCTCATCATCAGGTAACCATTGCATGGATGCACCAAATGATTCAGCCCGCTCCAACCTATCCTTATCAAAATCAATAGCGATTACACTGGTTGCTTTTCCAGATTTAGCCATTGCACAGGCAACCAATCCGAGCATACCCGCTCCATTGATGACAACAATTTTATTTTCAACAGAACCACAAAGCCTTACGGCTCCCGCTACTGTTGCCACTGCACAATTGATCAGTGCTGCGGAATAAAGAGAAAGTGACTCAGAGAGCAGAACTACAGGTGTATTTTTCCGAAGAATGATATGCGTTGAGAGTCCACCATGTAACTGATTATCATCACTGATCTGCTCATGCCCATATTTGAATAAACCACGAGCCTTCTGGGGTATTCCCTTAACAGAGAGCGGATCCAGCGGGTCGCTTGCATAAATGGCCCAGGTTATTCGGTCACCAGGCTTCAACACATTTCCCTTCAAGTCAACCAAACCGTCTGATACAGCCAGATCAACAACAATACCAACAGCTTCATGACCCAAGATGGTAGGATTTTTTTCTTTCCGTTTGCCAAGAAAGGTATTGAGGTCACTCCTGCAAATTGTTGTAAATAAAATTTTTACAAGTATCTCCCCCTGCTTTAGAGCTGGTATTTCAAGCGTATGGCTTTCAAAAAAATGCTTTCCGCTGTCAAAAGAAAAATATGTGGCCGATTTACCCATCAGCAGAATTGTCTGATTTCATCTAGTGAGTCGAGTATATGATCTGGTGTATATTCAGCCAGTTGTGACCTGGTATAAGCACCCGTTGTAACAGCCAGTACCAATCCGCATGCTGCCATTCTACCTTCCTGGATGTCTACCATGGTATCACCGATTTTCATTACAGTAGCAGGAGATTCAACACCAAACTGTTTCATAAGCTGATGAATCATAATTGGATATGGCCTACCCATTTCAACTTCATCACTGGCTATGTATCCATCTATCAATCCTTTTTCCATCCATCCCAAACGGTCTACAATTGCTTCAACAACAACTTTTGGAAATCCTGAATTGAGCACTACATGTATTCCTTTCTCATGAAGGAAACTGAAAATTTCTTCAGCCCCTGGTAAGGGTTCCACTTCATGTGCATTGGCGTAAAATGAAACCATGGCATTGACGAAATGATTGTGTATATCTTCAATCATATTGAGCGAGTACACTACCTTTTTTTCAAATAAAACCTTTTCAATGGCCTCAGTTTTTTTAAACCCCATCAAAGGAGAAATCTCCTTAACCTGAAGATCTATTCCATAGTGCTGAAATGCCTCAATAAAGGCAATGGCTACATAGTCCCTGTCTTTCACCGTGGTTCCTGCTATATCAAATACTGCTAGCTGAAATGCTTTCTGCATACCTTTAATTTTGATTCATGAGATGCTGAACGGCCATCTCTTTTAAAAAGTTCAAATCCGGAACGGGTGTGTTTACAAGCTTTGCGCGATCATCCCATTCCCTCATTTTTATATAATTATCAAACAGGGGATCTGCCTCAAATGCAGCAGCTTCATCCGCCTGCATAACACCTCCCTGAATCGTCAGCGTTTCCTTGCTTGCCTGCGACAATCTCTGGTAATATTCTGGATATTTGAATGTGAGGTAACGTTTCGCAGGCACATGACCCTGAACCAGCCTGCCAATTCTCGCAGAGAAGCCATGGGTCAGTAGGTAATTTTCGCCAATTGACTCATGGTCAACAATGCCGATTCCATCCATTTTTTCAAGCGGCATGATGAATTCGCAGAGATGTCCAATATCATGGAAAAAAGCAGCGAGTACCATTTCATCATCTGCACCTTCAGAAGCAGCCATTTGAGCAGCCTGACACATGTGTTCCAGTTGTGAAACCGGCTCACCTATATAATCACTGGACCCATAACGGGTATATAACTCGAATATTTCTGATACAATTGCAATCGCTTTTTGTTTGTCCATATGGCTTCTTTGAAGATGGTTAAAAAGGGGTCACCATAGACATGGCGACCCCACCACTGTTCATGAGAAAGGCGGGACAAAAGTATTACCTGCGTGTTATGGCAACATGCTGTTGAAATGAACTTAACTTTAGCAAAATGTTAAGCCAATGTAAACTACCGGGATTTAAAGCTAAACACCACCCGGTATTGAAAAAGATTCCACTGAAATAAAAGTGTTGGTTAAAGCATTACAGGATTTCCCGTTCTGACGCTTTCATCACAAGCAAATGCAATGCGAAGTGAGTTGACAGCATCTTCAACATGGTCTGTGAGGTCAATATTTTCCGTGATGGCTTTCAGGAAATAAGCCTGCTCCCTGTTACAGAGTTCCTGGTGATCGGGTTCATCTGTGAG
>JBDLUZ010000192.1:0-4174 GCA_039805045.1 Bacteroidota bacterium
AATGCCCTCCTCGAGTATGATGAATATCAGAAAGTAATCATTGATGCGGGGACATACAAGATGGCAGGGAGAAGGGCTATCATGAGACACCGTATGTCAATTGGTACGATTGTGAGCGACGCCATGATGAAAGTGAAGTGGATAAGCGGCGGATATGTAGGCGTAATTGAAGAATGGTTTATTTCAAAGCTGAGGCCGGGAGATGTATTCTCGCTTGCAGGTAGAAACCTTGAACTTGTGTCGATAAAAGATATGACAGTGCAGGTGCGAAAAAGCAATGCCAAAAAGTCTATCATCCCATCCTGGATGGGCGGCAGGATGCCACTTTCAGCAAACCTTGGTGCTTTGCTACGGAAAAAATTAACTGATGCCAGCAAAGGAGATACAAATGATTTAATCCTGCAAAAGCTGCAACCCATATTTACACTGCAACAATCCATTTCAGCCATTCCGGATAACGATGAACTGTTGATAGAAATGATACACACAAAGGATGGATACCATCTTTTCTGCCACACCTTTGAGGGAAGGTTGGTCAATGAAGCGATGGCAGCTATCCTGGCCTGGAGGATTTCTAGGAATCACCCCATTACATTTTCCTTTGCTATGAACGACTACAGCTTCGAATTGCTGAGTGACCAGCCAATACCCATCAATGAAGCAAATGCTTACGAACTTTTTTCAGCAGAAAATCTGACTGAAGATATTCAACGCAGTGTAAATGCTACAGAGATGGCTAAAAGGAAGTTCAGGGATATAGCTGTGATTGGCGGCCTGGTCTTTCAAGGTATGCCCGGTGAACAGAAAAAAGCAAGGCACCTGCAATCATCCTCATCACTGCTATTCAATGTATTCATGGAATATGATGCTGCAAATATCCTGCTAAGGCAGGCCTTTCAGGAAGTAATGGACAGTCAGATGGAAGAATTGAGGTTACGCGAAATGCTCAAACGCATTGCACATGCGAGGATTATCATAACTCATCCCGATAAACTTACCCCCTTTTCTTTTCCTGTAAAAGTTGATTCTATGCGCGAAAGCATGTCGTCAGAAAAGCTGGAAGACAGGATCAGGAAAATGCTTGCAGAATCACTTCAGATCAAAAAATAATCCAGTGGCAACTAATTGGAAAGCCCAAGCTTTTTCAAACCTGCCTTGCCCATAGCCCTGCCTAGCGTTTGTCCGTTTTCAATGGCATCCTTGAAATGAATACCACCTGCAAACCTAGACTGACTGGCTTCTTCAGCCGCCTGCTGAAAAGATGAATACTTCCTGTCCGCAATACCATAACGCCTTTCCACGGTATCGGTGTATGCAAATTCGGGACCTAAAAACTTGGTCAGCACCTCTGCAGCTGTGCTGGATACTACAGAGTGTCCACTGGGATATTCCGGAAATGGTGGAGTTTGGAGAAAGGGTTTCCATGCTGGATCAATGAGCTTTCGGATGGCAGTTTCAGGCCTTATCCGATCTGTCCTGTACTTCTCCCGCCAGCACAACCAGAAACCATCCATCATACATATGCCCAACACAGTTCGCAACTTCAAACTGGTTTCAAAATCAAGATTGGCTTGGCGTGCAGCAATGCCGGCAATGCCCATCCAATGTGCACCAGGTGAGATCTTTTTCAATCCGATCAGCAAATGACCATTGTCAGACAAGGCAAATGGGTTGCAATCCCAAAACGCAGCAATATCGCGTCCGAGACCTTTTTTGTCGGCTTCATAAACTGCCAGGGCCGACTGGTAAAATTCGGATTTTTTCGCGATATCATATGGAGCTGGGGAAGGAATTGCAAATTCATCCAGCTTGCTGGAGTCAATTGTAAAGGGTCTAATTTTAGCAAAATACGGTTCAACCGCAGGGAAATATCCTGGAGGTGTAGGATACCATTTGCCCTCCTTTTTTGATGGGGCGTATCGGGTAAAGGCACTCATTTGTTTATAGCCATCAGACCTGGCATATTGCAAGAGATGATTGACCAAAGAATCAGCAAGGAGCTGACTGGCCACAATTATTTTGTCTGAAAAGCCCGCATCGGAACAAGAGTCTTTGAATTGGGTCAGCCAGGTATTCATCAGGTTGCCAGATGGTTGCAATTTCCCAGACACCCCTGCCATGGCCATTATTGCTGTAAGATTCGCATCAGCCTCAGGCACCTGCTTTCCAGCGTAAGGCATATACCCATTTAAACTATCCGTAAAATCAGGACTCGCGGCTTTGAAAAAAGTAAGCGCCTGATAACCGGCCAGGCAAGTATATGCATAAAAGCGGGCAGCTAGTGGCGGATTGGAAACATCATGAACCATCATTTCGGTCGACTGTTCCAAGACCCTATCTATGGCATCTGTTCCCAAAGGCTGGGGGGTAGACAACGGCGACTGACATCCGGCCAGGCAAATCATTCCCCACAATAGAAGACAAAACCGCATAATCATTTCATTTTGTGTATTCCTTGATGCCAACATTGTTGATGCCTACCATCAATTTGCGTCCCATTGCTTGCACCGACCTTATATCCCCACGCAACCAAAGTCCCGTTTGCGGAGCTGGCATTGCCTTAAACTGAAGATTGCCATTGCCTTTCAGCAACAATCCATTTCCGGCATCCATATTGCCCAATCTCAACCTGGCATGGTGAATGTTCCCGCATAGCAACAGATCCGTTTTGCCGTCATCATCAGCATCCCATGGCACTATTGCAAATACCGGAAAGCCCTGCACTTCATGGGGAAGTTCAACTTCCTTGAATTTTTCAGTGGCAGTCCAGGTAAACATTGTTGTCTTCAAAACCTTTGCATCAGCAACAGAGGCGTCTTTCAATTCATCTTTGGTGAACACCCCATCCCATCCGGCATCTGCATAACTGGCATAGTCTGTAAACCTCGTCCGCAGCATGGTAATCTGGTCCAACAACTCATCCCTGGTGGGGAAAAGGACTTTTTTGCCCATGACAAAACTGGTAAGTATAGGATCCACCGCGCCATTGGCATCAAAATCTTTCGCGTACAATTCCAACGGCTCTCCTGGCTTAACTTTCAATTGTGCATTCTCTCCAAAATTACCCAAAACAAGTTCAGGCTTGCCGTCGCCATTGAAATCTGCCGACTCTATTGTGTTCCACAAACCACTAAGGGCTTGGGAGAAAAACTGATCCGTGGTTTCCTTACAGGCCCCACCATTGAAGTTGAATACACGGATAGGCATCCAATTTCCTACCAATATCAACTCCTTTTGACCATCCTGATTGGCATCAAGCCAGATGCCATCGGCAACCATACCGGCTGAAGCCACTGCTGGATATAGATCCGTTGCATCTTCAAATTTGCCTCCGCCCAAATTTTTCAACACATGGCTACGGGGAATGATGGGGAAATTGCCAGGTAAAACCCGGGAGCCAATAAAAAGGTCAGGCAATGGGTCTCCATCAAGGTCTATGCTAACCACGCAGGAACGTGAAGTCTTTCTCATGGTAGGAAGCGGAGCTGCCAAGCTGAAATTCCCTTTGCCATCATTGGTAAAAAACTGATCTGTCAACAAAGGATCATCAGGCTCAAGTTGTCCGTATCCCCCAGCAGCATGGTAAAGATCGACATCCCCATCTGCATCCAGGTCTTGCAACAGGATTGCGCCGGTTTCCTTTCCCAACAATTGCCCAAAACCGGGTTGTGGCAGATTGCGGAACTGCCCCCCGGACTGCTGCAACATAACACTAGGCAAACTTGTAGCAGTTCCACCAATAACCAGATCGGTCAGACCATCTCTATTGAGATCGGCCTGCTCCATCACAGGGCCCAAAAATGACAGTGGGGTTACCAATTGGGATTGCCTTTTGAAATCATTGTATATGGCAGTTTGATGGGGTGCGATAAGTTTCCCAGAAGGGGTAAATAAGGGTTTCAGTATACCCCCTTGGATGGGGGATGCAACAGCATCCTGTTCTCGCAACTGAATCAGGGTATCTGCCTTCAAAGACCTAATGGTCTGGGTTTTACCTGATGTCCAACTAATCACAACAGAATCAACTTTGTCTACTGAGTCTAGACCCGCATGCAATACAGTGCTCAAACTCGATTGGTAACTGGCATGTGGCTGCTGCAAAAGGAGTTGTTGGTTGGTGCCATTAAATACCTTGATTTGAGCGCCTAATCCAGCAGTGTTTTCCCCCTCCCCT
>JBDLUZ010000193.1:0-4174 GCA_039805045.1 Bacteroidota bacterium
ATAGCATTCATGCCACCTTTTTCAGGAGGATAATGATGAAACAGGAAATGAATTATGAAAGGTATCAACGGCAGCTTATCCTGAAAGGATTTGGTGCAGCGGCGCAGCATAAACTGCAGGCAGCCAGGGTGCTTGTCATTGGTGCTGGCGGACTGGGTTGTCCCATCATGCAGTACCTGGTGGCAGCAGGTGTTGGGCATATCGGTATTGCAGACCATGACAATGTGAGTGTTTCCAATCTCCACAGGCAAATCCTGTTTGGTATCGAGGATGTTGGCCTGCCTAAAGTGGAGGTTGTGAAAAGAAAAATGGGTTCACTGAACAACGACTGCAACGTTGAAATCTGGCAAGAAAAATGGACACAGCAACTTGCTGTCGATCATTTTCCAGCTTACGATGTAATCGTTGACGCAACAGATAATTTTGCATCACGTTACCTGATCAATGATGCCTGTGTATTGATGGGTAAACCGCTGGTTTTTGGCGCTGTCTCTCAGTTCGAAGGTCAGGTGGCAGTGTTCAATTATCTGCAGGAAGATGGAAGCAGATCAGTCAACTACAGGGATCTGTTTCCTGAGCCTCCGGCTGGCGGTGAGGTACTCAATTGCGCGGAAGCAGGCGTGCTGGGTGTTTTGCCAGGAATCATTGGCTCTATGCAGGCAACAGAAGTCATCAAACTGCTTACAGGCATCGGAACTCCGCTAGTCAACAAACTCTGGAATTACAATGCACTGACACAAGACGTCTTTACCATTCAACTCGGCGTTCATCCGGATGCATCATCCAGGATTCCCACAACAGCTGAAGGGTTGCTCAATACAGATTATGAATGGCTTTGTGGGGTTCCGGCAGCATCGATTATGGAAATTGATGCATCAAACTGGTTTAAGGATTATCACAATCATTTGGTGGTTGATGTCAGAGAGCCACATGAAATGCCAAGGCTGACATCGTTGTGTAAACGGATGGGGATATCGCTTATGGAAATTCCCTTGTCTGCTTTAGAAGATCAAATGGATTCGATTTCAGCAAGGCAAGTTGTATTTGTGTGTCAGGCTGGCAGAAGAAGTTTGCAGGCGTCATCACTGTTTTTAAAACAAAATTCCGCTGGCAGTGTTTGTAGCTTGAAAGGTGGCGTTCAGGCACTTGTCGCATCAAATCATTTGAATTATGAGTGAGCAGAAAAAAATCAAAAACATTTTTGTAGAGGGACCGGTTGATCCAGCATTTATTGCCGGCAGCATTGCTAAACACGCTACCAAAACGAATATTGGCGGGCACAGTATATTTCTTGGCCAGGTTAGGGCAGATCTTATAGACGACAAACAAGTTGAGGCCATTGAGTACACCAGTCATGTGGATATGGCATTGGAAAAAATGACTGAAATCCGTGAAGCAATCTTTGCCAAATATCCGCTGACCTGCATGCATGTGTACCACAGTCTTGGTGCAATCAAGGCCGGGGAAATTTGTCTTTTTGTATTCACCTCATCGGCGCACCGCAAGGCGGCTATTGAGGCATGTAACGAATGTGTGGAGCGCATCAAGGCAGAACTGCCGGTATGGGGGAAGGAGATTTTTCAGGGCGAGGGTTATCAGTGGAAAGTAAACCAATAAATCAGGATTATGGTCAATATCACACATAAGTCTTCTACACTCCGTCAGGCCATTGCGGTGGGTATATTAAAGGTTTCCAAACAGGAAACCATCGATGCCATTGTGAACAGGAAGGTTCCCAAAGGCGATGTATTTGAGTTCAGTCGTGCAGCAGGATTGCTGGCATGCAAAAAGACCTATGAGGTCATCCCCGACTGTCATCCACTTCCCGTGGAATATACAGCGATTACCCATGAAATTGATGGCTTGTCTGTCATCATCAAAGTGGAAGTGCACACCATTTACAAGACCGGTGTAGAAGTGGAAGCCATGCATGGTGTGGCGGTTACTGCACTTACGATGTATGACATGTTGAAGCCCATTGATGATGCGATAGAAATAGGGTCAATCAGGCTGGAGAAAAAGAAAGGGGGTAAGTCAGATATCAAGTATGCATATCCTGATACGGTAAAGGTGGCCGTTATCACCTGCAGCGACAGTGTGAGTAGGGGATTGAATGAAGACAAAAGTGGCGATGTGATCGAGGCGAGGTTGCAAAAACACAAGCTCAGTGTTTCATTCCGGAAGGCTATTGCAGATGAGTTTGATATCATTCAACAAACTGCAAAGCAGTTGATTGCAGATGGATACCAGTTGATCCTATTTACCGGTGGTACCGGGCTCTCTCCAAGAGATGTAACGCCAGATGCTTTGCGCCCATTGATTGAACGGGAAGTGCCTGGGATCATGGAAGTGGCCAGGGATTATGGTCAGCAAAGAACGCCCTATGCCATGTTGAGCAGGGGTATTGCAGGATTTACCGGTGAAACACTGCTGATGACCCTTCCGGGGTCACCCCGTGGGGCAGAAGAAAGCATGGATGCCGTATTCCCCTATATTTTACACGTATTCAGGGTCAGGGAAGGTGTTCGCCACAATTAGAAAGCTTTGACAAACTATCCCATTTATTTAGACTACAATGCCACTACACCCTGTGACCCCAGGGTCGTGGATGCGATGTTGCCTTTTTTCAACACCCATTTTGGTAATGCAGCAAGTAAGTCTCATGCTTTTGGCTGGTATGCCGAAGAGGCAGTTCAATTTGCACGTGAGCAGGTTGGTTCATTGATTGGGGCAGATCCACAGGAGATTATTTTTACATCCGGAGCCACAGAGTCAGTCAATCTGGCAATCCGAGGCTATGCTGAAGCCAATGCAACAAGGGGAAGGCACATCATCACCGTGGCTACAGAGCATAAGGCGGTGCTGGAAGTTTGTGAATACCTGGCAACTCAAGGGTATGATGTTTCTGTTTTGCCGGTAGATAGCCATGGAATGATTTCTGTTGAGCAACTCGAATCGGCATTGCGTAAGGATACCCTCTTGGTTGCTGCCATGTATGCCAACAATGAAACTGGAGTTGTTTTTCCTGTTCGTGAAATCGGAGCCCTGCTCAAAAGCAGGGGTATTGCCTTTTTCACGGATGCCACACAGGCTGTTGGTAAAATTCCGGTAAATGTGCAGGCAGATGGTATTGATCTGATGGCATTCTCCGGACATAAACTCTACGGTCCTAAAGGTGTGGGTTGTTTGTATGTCAGAAAAAAAAATCCGAAAGTAGAACTTTCTCCCCTACAATATGGTGGCGGCCATGAGCGGAAAATGCGGAGCGGTACCTTGAATGTTCCAGGTATTGTGGGTTTGGGTAAGGCAGTAGAGATTTGCAGTCAGGAAATGTCTGTTGAGTCTGCCCGACTTGCGCTGTGTCGAGATCGGCTTGTTAGTGCCTTGACAGCCAAATCAACCATCCGTGCCAATACTTCCGCTACAATGTTGCTGCCGCAGGTGGCCAATTTGTGTTTCAACTTTGCCGGGGGCGATCAGCTGGTCAGGAAACTCTCCATTAACCTTGCCATCTCATCAGGATCCGCTTGCAGTTCTGTTTCTGTTGCACCTTCACATGTATTGAAAGCCATGGGTCTTTCAGACGATGAGGCCCTTGCCTCCATACGGTTCAGTTTGGGCCGGTTCACCACTGCAGTTGAACTTGAGCAGGCCATCCAGCATGTTCTTGATGTTTGTCCATTGGATTAAACCGTTTCCCCTTTAACTTTAAAGGATGAGATTCATCCTGGCTTTTACATTTTGTATTGTAGCTTTCCCGTTTTTTGGACAGGCACAAATATCCATTCCGCATGACAGCTTAAACAATTATCACTTGGTTTGGGCTGATGAGTTCAATAAGGATGGGAACCCCGATTCAACGAAATGGGCATTTGAGCGGGGCTTTGTGCGCAACCATGAATTACAGTGGTACCAGCCAGAGAATGCATTTTGTGAAAAAGGGGTGTTGGTGATTGAGGCCCGGAAAACAAATCTTCCTAACCCCAGGTTTTCGGCTGAAGGCAAGGATTGGAGAGCACAACGGAAGTCAATTGAATACACATCATCCTGTCTCCTGACGAGGGGTATCGCCACCTGGCAGTATGGGATTTTTGAGATGCGGGCAAGGATCGATATCCGCAATGGGCTTTGGCCAGCCTGGTGGACCCTGGGGGTCAGCAAACCATGGCCTGCC
>JBDLUZ010000194.1:0-4153 GCA_039805045.1 Bacteroidota bacterium
CCGCTTTCATGCACAATGATGAAATCCCATTTCAAACCCCAGCCGCTGCCGGATAAATCCCGGCCCCTATAGCCATTCTGGAATCCATTGCCATAGGCAACAGCACTCTGGTGTTCCATGCCCAGGTGGGGCGACTGCACCAGCTTAAATCCATCCTCATAAAAAGGGTAGGGACCAAACCAGTGTTCAAAGGCCTGCAGCATCGGTTTCACTTGTGTGAATTGTTTCATTGCGGCTTCAAGCTCGTAGTCCAACACCCAGTAATCACAATCGAGTGTTCCTTTTTCACCAGCATATTGTTCTGAAAAGCGGACATATTTCCCGATATAAGGGATGATATTGTAATTGTTAATGGGGTTTTTGACCTCCCATTCCCAAGCTGTTTTTCCGGGTTCATAAACATGTTTTCCTTTCAGCCGGCCATTGCCTACAGCAACCAAGGAGTCGGCTACGCTGATCTTCAGGGTAGCACCCATTTCGGGCTCATCACTCTGGTGGTCTTTGCAGGGAAACCAGACACTCGCTCCCAAACCCTGACAGGCAACACTCATCCAGGGGCGACCAAGCTTGTCTTTGGAAAAAATCCAGCCCCCATCCCAAGGCGGACGAACAGCCACCTGCACTTGTCCGCTGAACTTCAATGCCAATTTGCCTTCAGTGCCAATGGCTGGCGCATGGTTGAATTGGATGAAATAGGCATTCCCTTTTCGGGTATAGGAGAGGGACTCTTCCCCCCAATAGGCTTTTTCAAGTTGCATGGGTTCCTGTAAGTCAATCTGCATCACAGTTCCGGCCTCCACAATTTTGACCAAGATATCCACTTTGCCCTTGATGGATTTTTGAGCATAATCCGGTTCCACGTAAATGGCATAATGCCGAACATCCCACCAAGTTCTTTCCGGAAGCAAGGTTCCCCTTAAGGTGTCTTTGAAAGTGTATGCTTTGCTTTGGGTATTCAATTGAGCACTCGCATGCAGGGCCATCACGGCCAACAAAGCCATCAGGCAAAACGGATTCTTGAAGGGGTTCAGTCGACTCATCAGTTTCATTTTATGGAATCAGGGTTTTGGGATCAAAGAATCAATGCTTGATCTTGTCTTTGAATGCCTTTTCAAACTTTTCCAATTTGGGCCGGATGACAAAATAGCAGTATGGCTGGTTCCCATTGCGATTGTAGTAATCCTGGTGGTAGTTTTCAGCCGCATAAAAATTGGTGAAAGGCTCTATAGCAGTTACTATCTTGCTTCCAAAGGCACCACTGGCATCGAGTTGCTTTTTGAAAAATTCAGACCTTTCTTTCTGATGCTCATTGTGGTAAAACACAACACTCCGGTATTGCGGACCAACATCATTGCCTTGTTTGTTCAACGTGGTTGGGTCATGTGTTTGCCAGAAAATTTCAAGTACCTCATCAACAGTTACCTGGGTGGTGTCGAACTCCACTTGCAACACCTCCGCATGGCCGGTAGTTTTTTCACATACCTGCTCATAGGTTGGATTCTCAACGTGACCACCACTGTAACCGCTGGTTACCTTTGTAACACCCTTTACCTGTTGAAAAATGGCTTCTGTACACCAGAAACAGCCGTTGCCCAGTGTAATTGTTTCAGTATGCATATTTGTGTTTTTATCTGCTTTGACGGATACTTTTTTGCTTTTCTCTGCAGTTTGTGCGCAGGCCGACATGAATAATGTAAGCGAAAGCATGGTTTGTAACATTATTTTCATAGACTTCATTTGGTGAAATTAACAATATGTTTCGAAGTTAATTCTTAATGGCATTGCCACTGAAAATCAGTGTACTTTTGCACTCAGTTTAGCATTGGTTTAACATGAAATTATACCCAGAATCGGCCCCTGTGCAATTGGAATTCGACAAGGTTAAGCTGCTTCTCGTTGAGCAGACCAGAACTTTGTACGGCAATGAAAAGGCATCAACCCTGCGCATCCATACCCGGAAGCAGTTCATAGATATGGAGCTCCGGCAGACGTATCAATACTTTCAGCTGCTGGTAACCGGACAAACATTTCAACATGACCAGGTATTCAACCTCTCTAGGGAGCTGAAATTACTGTCTATTTCAGGTGCAGTTCTGACAGGTGACATTTTCATCCTTTTCAGGAACCTGGCAGAAAATATAGGCAGTATTTTCCGTTGGTTCGACGACGAAAGGATGTCTGTTTTATCCGCGCTTTATGAAGTGATCAGACAAACCCATTACGAAAAGGCCATACCCCAGGAAATTAGTCGCATCATTGGTGAAGATGGTAGGGTATTGGACAATGCATCGGATGATTTGGCGAGAATCAGGATGGCCCTCTATAGGAAAAGAAATGAGCAAAGAAGGTCTTTCGAACGTATCCTGGGTAAACTTCAGAAAGCTGGGTATATAGCAGATATCGAAGAGTCTTTTTTAAACGGTCGGCGCGTTTTGGCCATTTATGCAGAACACAAACGGATTGTTAAAGGTATTCTACACGGAGAAAGTGACACACGACGGACATCTTTTGTAGAGCCGGAAGAAACAATTGAAATCAACAACGAAATCTTTTCACTCGAAAATGATGAAAGGGATGAAGAATACCGAATTCTTAAGGCTCTGACAGCAAGGATGGCAGCCTTCAGCCCTTTGCTGAAGCAATACATGGATGTGTTGGGTGAATACGATTTCATCCGTGCCAAAGCCAAGCTTGCAGCCATGATGGATGCGCACCTGCCTCAAGTGGTGGATGCATCTGGGATCAAATTGGTTAGAGCCTATCATCCGCTTTTGTTGCTCTACAACAAGAAATCTGGGAAAACTGTCATCCCCCTCAATCTGACGCTGGATGAAAAAAACCGGATACTGCTTATTTCAGGTCCAAATGCTGGCGGAAAGACTGTTTGTCTAAAAACTACCGGCCTCTTGCAAATGATGGTGCAATCCGGACTCCTGGTGCCAGCTCATCCAGAGTCAACCTTCGGGATTTTCAAGCACCTTATGATTCATATTGGAGACACCCAAAGCATAGAATTTGAGTTAAGTACCTACAGTTCTCACCTCAAAAACATGAAGCATTTCATGGAAGTGGCGAACGGTCGCACCTTGTTTTTCATCGATGAATTGGGAAGTGGCAGCGACCCTAATTTGGGTGGAGCTTTTGCCGAGGTGTTCCTGGAGCAATTGCTCAAAAGGCATGCCTATGGTATCGTAACCACCCATTACCTGAACCTCAAAGTGATGGCCAGTAAAACATCAGGCATCATCAACGGGGCGATGGCCTTCAATGAAAAAAATCTTTTACCGGAATATCGGTTAAATGTAGGCAAGCCAGGAAGTTCTTACACTTTCTCCATTGCAGAACGCATCGGATTATCGAAGGAACTGATTGACCGGGCGAAAGAGCTTGTTGATGAAAACCATTTTACGCTGGATAAATTGCTTAACCGCACTGAGCAGGACCTCCGGCAGCTTGAGGCGCGGGACAAGGATTTGCAGAAGCTCATCAAGGAGAACGAGGTATTGAAAAAATCAATGCAACAACAAATTGATAAGGAAAAACATCTGCAACAGGTTGAATTGCTCAAACATCAGAATCAGGTTGCCCAGGAGAAATTGGTCTATGTGAAAGATATGGAGCGCAAACTGAAGCAAATTGTTTTGGATTGGCGTAGGGCAGATGCAGATCAGGATAAAAAACAGCTCATGAAAAATATGCATGCACTGCTGTTCAACCAGAAGGAAAAACAGGTGACTGAGAAGAAACAGAAAAAGTTGGATGCCAGGTTTGTTGCCCTTACAGATGAACCCAAAATTGGAGCCATGGTTTTGATGAAGCAGAACAACAAGGTGGGCGTTCTCGCAGCTATCCGGGGCAAAAAAGCTATTGTCAATCTTGGTGCCATGCCACTTCAGGTAAACCTGGAAGACCTGGTTGTAGTCAGGGAAAAAGTTCAGGAGCAACAATAATATTCAATCTGTGTGCAATTGCCCTAAAATTTCCCTAATAGAAACAATACAATGAACAAATTAAAATCAACCCTCTTTCTGTTGCTGCTAATGATAAATGTCGCAGCATTCTCCCAGCAAAAAATCAATCCAGACAGCATCCGCTCTAAAATGGGCTGGTTTGAAGATGCGAAACTGGGAATTTTCATTCACTGGGGCATTTA
>JBDLUZ010000195.1:0-4137 GCA_039805045.1 Bacteroidota bacterium
TGTGTATTCTTTTCCAGCCCTTATGTAAGCAACTGAAACTTTGTCTCCAGGCTTATATCCAGCCACCTGCTCTACCATTTCACTGCCGGAAGTTACTTTGACACCATTTATTTTACTGATGTAATCGCCGCTTTGAATACCTGTTCCATTCATAGCGCCATCCTTGGAAACATCCAGCACCAGAACACCCTGACCTTCTTTGTAATTCAACTTGGTTTTTTCTGTTTCGGGGGCTGATTCCGGCAAATAGCTGATCCCCAAATAAGCCCTTTGAACCGTACCATATTGTAAAAGGTCATTGATGATTTTTTTGACAATATTTACCGGGATAGCGTATGAATAACCTGCGTAAGCACCAGTTGGCGAAGCAATAGCAGAAACTATGCCCACGAGTTCTCCATTGGTATTAACCAGTGCACCACCAGAATTACCCTGGTTTACGGCTGCATCTGTCTGAATGAAAGATTCAATGGGGGATGCACTCCTTCTGGAGTTTAAACCAAGAGATCTGGCTTTTGCACTAACAATACCAGCTGTAACAGTTGTTTCAAGATTAAGCGGATAACCAACTGCCACTACCCATTGTCCAAGTTTTACATTGTCTGAATTGCCATATAAAAGAAAATTCAATGCTTTTTCCTCAATTTTAATCAATGCCAAGTCACTGCTCGGATCAGTTCCGATCAACTTTGCCTTGTATTGCTTTTTGTTATTTAAGGTTACATTGATATCACTGGCCTGCTCAATAACATGGTTATTGGTAACAATATACCCGTCTTCACTGATGATTACCCCAGATCCGCTGGCGCGCTGTGGAACACTGCGCATTTGCGGACCACCACCGCCACCAAAAAAGTCATCAAAAAAATCTTCTCCAAAAAAATCGCTAAACGGACTTCTCCTGTTTTTGGGTAGATTGTTACTGGCCTGGCTGTTCCCAATTGTAGTTGTAATGTGAACTACTGCTGGAACTGCCGCCTGTGATGCAGGCTGGAAATCAACCGGTTGTCCCGGAATATTGTTTTTGTTGTCGGTAAATCCTGCATAACTGGCAGGCAATTTACCATTCTGTTCCTGTATCAGGCCTGGTTTTCTGATAAATGAATCATAACCAAACATGGCAGCAGTTGATGTAACTGCGCTGATCAGAACAACCGTTAATGTTTGTCTCATGTTCATAACTGATTTTTTTTAATAGTAAACAATTTTTATGCCTCTTAGTTGCAATTAAGTAAACATGACTGAATTTCAGTCAACCTGTCATCCTATTTAACAATACATTAAAGCCCACACAAGAATTGCATCGTATCAATACCGTCTGGAAAATCACCGATTTCAGGCGACTGAACTTTGCCAAATGGTGTAAATCCTTGTCCTGCAATACATTGTATCTTATTCATGTCAAGTTTGCCTGGAACATCTTCCAGATTGGTATAAAACTGATAATGCACCTGTGAAATAGGGGAGAAGGGGTTTTCGTTTTCCAAAAGAACAATTGAATCATTGGACATGTAAAATCGATTGTTCATGATGGCTATTGTAAGCTGATAATCAAAGTTATTCCTGTATTTCTCATGGTCTTTGAAGTAATTATAACGCCTAAAATGGTTCAGTAATGCTTCAAAATTGTAGTTTTCAGGTACAAAAAGCTGGGTGACATTTCTGCAGCCCAGTCCAAAATAAATATGCACATCATCGGCTAATTTTGCAAGTTCATCGTCGTTTTCATGACCTGTCAATATGGCAATTGAAGTCCTGTTTTTCCTGATTATATGTGGATATTTTGAAAAATAAGCTTCGAAATACCGTGAGCTGTTATCAGATCCTGTTGCTATGTAAGCGTCGCAATCTTTTAATAAGTCATTCCACAGGATATATTCAGCTACATCGGGTTCCCATGCTATCAGTTTTTCTGCCAGGTGCTTCATCAGAATACTGTCTTTGGAAGAAAACTTGATCATCTGCCTATGCCCTGATAAAAAAATACAAACCATGTCGTGTAACCCAACCATGGGAATATTACCTGCCATAACAAGACCAATTGTCTTGGGAACCTGCTGGTAATCAGGAATCGCATAAGTATTTGCAAAATCTTCAAGTGTATCTTGGGCAAGTACCTGCTCTCCAAATACTTTCCCCGCATAACCTGTAAATGCTGTTGTAAACCACCTGTTGTATAGGTAGGCTTGCTCCTTGATTTCATTAAAGGAGTTTTCGTCGCTTTTGATGTATTCACCCAGTCTGACCAACAGACTGATTCTTTTGTGTAAATTCATGTGCTGATTTTCAAATCATTGATTTATCTTTATCGTGTTCTCAAAAGCAAAAATAGAACCTATTTGAACCTCAAAAAAACGTAATATCATGGCAATTAAGATTACAGACGAATGTATTAATTGTGGAGCATGTGAGCCGGAATGTCCAAACAACGCGATCTATGAAGGTGGGGTTGAATGGGCCATTTCAGAAGGCACAGCTGTAAAGGGACAATTTACACTAATAGATGGAACGCTGATTGATGCGGATGTTAAAAATAGTCCTATCAGCAATGACACATATTACATTACACCCAATAAGTGTACAGAGTGCCAGGGTTTCCATGAAGAGCCTCAATGTGCCGCTGTTTGTCCTGTAGATTGTTGTGTACCGGATGAGTTGTATGTTGAAACTGTTGACGAACTGATGGCCAAAAAGGAGAAATTACATCTCTAATTGCTTCATTTTAGCAAATCATAAAGGGTGATTGTCGGTAACGGCCATCACCTTTTCTTATATTTGTACCTTTAAAAGCATAAAATCCCCCCAATGGGAAAACCAATTATCGCCTTTGTTACCGGAGGTTATTCTGCTGAAGCTGAAATATCCTACAAAAGTGCACTTACCATTGAGCGGAACCTTGATTCCGAAAAGTATGTTGTATATAAAATTGATCTTCGTCCTGATCAATGGGTTTATACAGATGCCAAAGGAACCTCATTTTCAGTGAATAAAGCAGACTTCTCTCTGGATATTCATGGTGAACGTATCAGGTTTGATGCTGTTTTTATTGGTATTCATGGAACTCCTGGTGAAGATGGAAAACTGCAGGGATATTTTGATCTGCTGGGTATCCCTTATACTTCTTGTGATACAACCACATCAGCCATAACGTTTAACAAGCGCTACACTGTTGCTGTGGCAGCTGCTTCCGGTTTTCATGTGGCCCGTTCAGTGCATTTGTTCAAACAAACTTACAAGGCAGGAGATGCTTTGCACGTGGATTTGAATTTTCCGGTTTTTGTTAAACCCAATAATGGTGGTTCCAGCATTGGGATGAGTAAGGTAGGCGAACAAAGTGGACTAGATGCTGCAATTGAAAAAGCATTTGTGCAGGATGACCAGGTGCTGATTGAAGAATTTATCAGCGGCCGTGAGTTTACAATTGGTGTGTTCCGAACCCAGGGTAAAATCATCACTTTGCCCTTCACTGAGATTCTGTCTGAAAACGATTTTTTTGATTTTGAGGCGAAATATCAGGGAAAGTCTAAAGAAATCACACCTGCATTATGTTCTGATGAAATCAGGGAACAAATAAACAATGCAGCCAGCGGTATTTATGCCGTTTTTAATTGCAGGGGTATAGTGAGAATGGATTTTATTTATCAAGAAGCCAGCAGCCGGCCTTATTTGCTTGAGATCAATACCGTACCAGGACAAAGTGCAGCAAGCATTGTTCCGCAACAGGTTGCCGCAGCTGGAATAACTTTAAAGGAATTCTATTCCATGTTAATCGATGAAGCTATGAATGTAAATACCAATCTGTAATATGATATTTTCTTCCATTACGAAAAAACCATTGTGGCAAAATATACTTGCAGGTGCGGGTATATCCATCGCAATCGTTGCCATATTTCTCCTTTTCTTAAATTTTATAACCAATCATGGGGAATACCTTACAGTACCAGAAGTTACTGGAAAAGATTACAATGAGGTTGTCAAAGAGTTGGAGAATGGTGGATTTGAAGTGGTGATTCAAGATTCCATTTACATTGATAGCATTGCTCCCAACAGGGTGATAAAGCAATTCCCTGAGCCTGAAGCTACTGTTAAGGTAAATAGGGTTATATACCTGACAATCAATAGATTAATACCTCCTAC
>JBDLUZ010000196.1:0-6711 GCA_039805045.1 Bacteroidota bacterium
AAAAAGGCAAGTGTGAAAGTTAACAAGATTGATTTGATCATCAGACGGTCATTTTGTGTTCACTCCCACCAAAAAAATGATTGGCGGCGTATACAATATAGATTTTTTCAATCAATTATTAATATCTTGAATTCTATGTTAGTGCAGCATTCTTTAAAAATTTGTATGAAATCATTTTTACTGACAGGACTGTCTTTATGCATGTTGATATCATCAATGGCACAAAGGCAAACAGGTCCCCAACTGAAAGTACTCGATAAAATCGCCGCAGATCAGCAAATCATTGAAACAGAGCGCTATGAGCGGGCAATGAAATTGGCTGCTCAGAAGGGATGGAAACTGACTTTACTGGATGACAAGGGCAATACCGCAAAATTGGTTGGTGTTGACGACAAAGGCTTTCCGATGTATGTAGGCACACAAAGCAACCTCGTGGCTGCAGCCACTATTGGTACCAGCAGGCTTTGGTCTGGCGGGAGCTCTGGACTCAACCTCAACGGGTCTAATGTCTTATTGCTCAATAAACTTGGTATATGGGATGGTGGATTGATCAACCAGACCCACGTTGAATTCGGGGGCAGGATCACACCAAAAGACAATGCCGCTGGGGTAGACGGACATGCAACCCATGTTGCAGGAACCCTGATTGCATCTGGTGTCAACCCTGCTGCCAAAGGCATGGCCAACGGCATCCCTGGCATCTGGGCTTATGACTTTACCAATCACCTTGCTGAGATGGCTGTAGCATCACCAAACCTGCTCGTTTCAAATCACAGTTATGGCTCAATAGCAGGCTGGCGCTTCAATTCAGGGCAGTCTCGCTGGGAATTCTGGGGAGCTCCGGGAGCTTTGGAAGACTGGAAATTCGGAGCCTATTCCACTGAAGCCATGTTGTGGGATTCAATTGCCTACTTTGCGCCAAACTACCTGATTGTAAAATCTTCCGGTAACAACAGGAATGAAAAAGGTCCGGCTCTGGGCACCACCTTCTGGAGACAAAACGAAAGCAATCAGTGGATCAACGCAGGAGCACGCGGAGCAGACATCAGCGACCAAACTGAATATGACCTGCTTCCTACTTATTCAACCTCTAAAAACAGCCTTACTGTAGGCAATACTGCACTTATTCCCGGTGGATATACCAATCCTTTAGATGTGTTTCTGGCGGCGAGTAGCTCAGTTGGACCAACAGACGATGGCAGGATCAAACCTGATGTGGTTGCCCCTGGTTCTGCTATCACCTCAACCACCACTGGAAGCAATTCGAGCTATGCAACGCTTTCCGGCACCTCCATGTCTTCACCAACAGTTGCAGGATCTGCTGTGCTGCTGGAGGAATTATTCATGAAAAAAAACAACAACAGATTTGCCTGGTCATCCACCATCAAAGGTCTGATCATCCATACCACGGATAAAGCCACAACAGTACCCGGACCAGATTACCTGCATGGATGGGGGCTCGCCAACATCGCCAAAGCAGCCAGTGTACTGAATAATTCAACCAATAACTTGGTAACAGAACGAAACCTCCGGAACGACTCCAGTTATTCTGTAAAGGTTGTAGCATCCGGAAAAGGTCCGCTTACCGCAACAATTTGTTGGACAGACCCTGCAGGTCAGGCTGTTGCAACAAATACGCTGGATGATGGAACCAAAAAACTTGTCAATGACCTGGACATCAGAATCACACAAGGCAGCAAAACTTTTTTACCCTGGAAATTAAACGGACTGGCTCCTAGAGCAGCTGCCACAAGAGGAGACAATGATGTTGACAATGTAGAAAAAATTGAAGTGGATTCGGTGCTTCTTGGAGAGACCTATACCATCACGGTAAAACACAAGGGGAAATTCACTTATGGCGACAGTACCCAGAATTTTTCTTTGATCATATCAGGGATTGGTGGTAATGCCTATGCAACATCTGCACCATCAGCTGGTTCCGGCTCTTATATAGACACCCTGTCTTTTGTTGGCATCAAAACAAAATTCAAGGATACCTGTGCAAGCTACACAGACAATCGGATGCAAACAGGGGTCATTGAGTCAGGGAGTGCTGACACCCTTTTTCTCAGGGTGAAGAGCTGTGATAACTCCAATAACACCCGATATGCAAAAGTATTTATAGACACAAATAACGATGGCGACTTTACAGATGCCGGAGAACTCTTTGCTACAAGCGGCGCCTTGCTCAATGACAGCATATTCAAAGCACCCGTTAGCCTGCCCAATGGATTTACGGCAGGCGACAAAATGCTGATGAGACTGATTGTGTCAGAAACCAGTGACCCAGCTGCAATACAGCCTTCCGGCACTTACAACAAGGGAGAGACACAAGACTATACCCTCATAGTAGCAAGGCCTTCAAGGGATCTGGGCATCAATGAATTGGTTTACCCATACGGCGGAGAATGTGCTGACGGAACCCAATATGTAACCATTGAAATGAAAAATTTTGGCACAAAGGAATTGCGGAATATCCCACTTTCAGTAGATATCAGGGAAAATGGCAACACGCTGAAAACAATTACAGGCGTTTTCAATGGTCCGCTTACACCCGGCACTACAACTGAATACACGTTCCAGACACCGTTTGTGATGAAAGAAAACAGCAGGTATAGTTTTGATGTGAAATCCGGACTCACAACAGATCAGAATGCTGAAAACAATGCCGTAGTAACAGAAGTAAGTTCTAATGGACCAGGACAAGCACTGACATCCCTCCAGGCCCTGGTCTGTAACAACGCATCAGCCCAGCTGAAAGGTTCAGTTACCGAAGGCAACTACATCAGCTGGTTTGTTTCAGACACTTCCTCCATGCCTTTTGCAACTACAGCCAATAATATCGTAGCCAGCACAAACACCATTACAGCCGATAAAAAATATTATGCGGCACGCAACAGTCTTGCTGGAAGTGTGGGACCAAAAGACAAACTTATTTTCCCTTCAGGAGGCTACAACCAGTTCAATGGCAATTTTGTGCGGTTTTCCAATACAGCACCCATGATAATGGAGTCTGTAAAAATGTATGTTGGCAATCCCGGCAAAATCAGGATAATCTATGCAGACATAGCCAGCGAGCCTGGTGATGGCAGTTACAGTTATTTTGTGCGCGATGAGCGTACATTTATCGTGTCCAATTCCAGGCCAGTTGCACAAGGCGGTGCGCTGAATGAAAATGACCCGAACGATAAAGGCATGGTATTCAACCTCAATTTCGGGGTGTTCGAACCAGGTAACCATATCCTCATCATGCAGTGTACAGAAGGAGCCACAGTGTATAGGAACAATGCACTGACTACCTCACCCTACCCACAAAAAATCAATGGCGTCAACAATGCCTTTGCCATAACAGGTAATAGTGTAACGCCATCCGCAACATCTGATCCCAGTCAGTTTTATTATTTCTTTTATGATATGAAAGTCTCTTTGCTTGCCGAAACCTGTCCGGCTCCCAAGGTGGCTGTCACAGCCATCACCAATACCATACCCACTTTAACAAGAAATGGAGATACCCTCATCAGCTCAATTGCTACCGGCAATCAATGGCAGCTGAACGGACTGGATATTGGCGGGGAACGCGGACAAAAAATCAAGGTCACAGAGTCTGGCAAGTACAGAACAAAAGTGACTGATGATTTTAAGTGCGAGAGCCTTTCTGCAGAACAGGATGTAACAGTTACTACCATCATCAACTTGGCCCCTGAAAGCATCGGGTTCACACTTGCACCCAATCCGAATAACGGCAGCTTCCAACTCAACTTCAGTGTCAGTGGCAGAGAGGATCTGGCAATATCGGTACTGAATGCATCCGGACAGGAAGTGTACAGACAAAGCAAATCAAGGTTCAGCGGAACATACAAAGAGAACATAAGGTTGAATAAACCAAAGCCCGGTGTTTACATGATCAAGGTTACACACGGACTGAACCAATATATGAAGCGGATGGTGGTTTTATAATTGAAAACTCCAATAAGAAAAGCCGCATACACAAAAGGTATGCGGCTTTTTTATGCAAGTTATAAAAGCATGAAAAAGGGGCATCTTTCAATGCCCCCTTTTTTCAATAGCCAGGATTCTGAACAAATCCGGTATTTTTATTGACATCCAATTCCGATTGCGGAATGGGCCACAAATACAAGCCACTGAAAGATGAATAGTCAGGTGTTGAGTTCTCATCCAATGTTGGCTTTGGCAAGGTATAATAGAGTGTTCTGGTCATGGCTTTACCGAATAATACACCATTCATAGCCTTTTCTGCGATTTTCCAGCGACGGATATCATACAAACGGAGTCCTTCGCCAGCGAGCTCCACTTTTCGCTCACGGCGAACTACACTCCTGAGTGCTGCCTGAGTACCAATCGTTACGGCAGGATACTGTGTGGTTGCAGCTGGCGCAACTCCATAACCACGGGCCCTGACCTGATTCAGCGCATCCACTACACTTGCATCAATCTGATTCAACTCAATTTTTGCTTCAGCATAGGTGAGCAATACTTCTGCATAACGGATGAGCATGAAAGCCAGTTCAGATTGTGTATTCAAGACCAGATCAGCCGGATCAATGTATTTTTTCAACACCATACCAGAAAATGAGGAGAAGGCATTTGTAACTTCCGTATTGCTGATCTTGGTGATAGGACCGGGTGTATACCTAGTGCAGGTAGTACTGTCTGGGTGGAAAGTCATATTGTAGGTGATTCCCCCATTACCAAACCAGGTATCTCCATCTCCAAGAATCGTCTGACGCATCCTGGGATCGCGGTTTTTGTAAATATCAGCCGTACTATACAAAGGTGATTTATCAATTGTTAACCCGTCTGTACACTCGTAGCTGTCTGCCAGCCCTCGGGTTGGAATGAGTGTGGAAAATCCGCCTGCAAGCCTGGCCTGATTTCCCTGTGAATAGGCAGCAGTCCTTACGGTTTGCTTGAAATCAAAAGAAAAAATGGACTCGCGTGAATTCTCTCCGGCATAAGTAAAGAGGTTTCTGTAATTGGGGTAAAGGCTATGGTAATTAAGATCCATCACTGCTTTTGCAGCAGCTGCAGCAAGATCATACTTTTCATTGTAGAGCGCAAACCTTGCTTTGGCAGCCAATGCAGCGCCTTTTGTTGCCCTGCCAACATCCAATCCGGTATAGGATACCGGCAATTTTGATGCAGCATCATCAAGCTCTTTCATAACAAAATCAAATACCTGTGCTTTGGGTGTTCTGGATACAAATGATTCAGCTGATGGCAAAGTCTTATTGATCAAAGGAACATCACCGTATAATGCAATCAATTGGCCGTAGTAATAAGCCCTCAAAAATCTGGCTTCACCCTCTACCCTCGTATACAATGCTGGCGCCGTGACACCCTTTGCCTTTTCCATGTTTTCAAGCAGACTGTTGCACTTGGCTATACCTACATAATAGGTTGCCCAGATGCTGCGGATAATACCTGTATTAGGTGTATGTTGACCTAGCCCGATTGCCTGAATATCATCATTCGGCCTAAACCACATCACATCAGCTGTGGCGTCGAGCATCATGTGAAACGGAAAGTATTGTTGCTGAAAACTGAGATTTGCATAGGCAGCATTCACGGCAAGTACAAGCTCATCGCCTGATTTGTAGAATGTACTGCTGTTGGGAGAGTCTTCTGGAAAGCGGTCAAGGTAGTCCTTGTTGCAAGCAACCATGGTTAATGCTGAAAAGATCAGCGGTAGAATATATTTTTTCATGTTAATATTTTTTGGGGATAAATGAAATCACTTCAGGCTGACTTTAACACCGGCAACAAAGGAGGCCACCTGTGGATAGTTTGATGGTCCGCCAAGTGGAGTCTCCGGATCGTAGCCAGGTACTTTGTCCCAGGAAAAGACGTTTTGTCCGCTCAGATAAATCTTAGCCATTGAAAAGGGCGACTTTTCCAACAATTTCCCGGAGAAAGTATAGCCCAACACGACCGTTTTCAACTTGAGATAGGATGCATCATCAACCCAGTAACTTGAATTCTGCTGGTTATTTTGTTGTGCCACAAAAAAGCGTGGATAGGTTGCCTTAGCATTTTCTGCATCGGTTTTTGTAGGGCTCCACCTTCCCAGATGGATATCACGCACACTGCCGGCATTGTGAAATGCCCATGCACCATCAACGTTCTGATAGCCGTTCCATTTTCCTACCCCCTGGAAGAAAACGGTCAGGTCAAAGCCTTTGTATTCTGCAAAAAGGTTCAGGCTGTATGTGTAGCGTGGAATCCTGCTGCCCATAATCACCCTGTCATTGGCATCAATTACACCATCCTTGTTCTGGTCAACATACTTGATATCGCCTGGCTTCAGTGCACCGAACTGCCTATCTGAAAACCACCTATGTATGGACCTGTTCCTTTGAGGTCCACTACACGGTTTTTTACATCAGATAAGACTGCAGTAATTCCAAAGTTGAAATCTTTTCCAATCTTGTCATTGTAACGCACATTCAGGTCCCATCCTTTATTATCGACCCTTCCAGCATTTTGAACAGCAGGACTCAATCCTGTTGTCAATGGAATTGGCAAAGTAAGCAGGATATCATCAGTTTGCTTGATATAGTAATCAAATTCAAACGATAACTTATTATTCAGAACTGTTGCATCTAAACCAAGGTTCAAAACCTTGGTGGCTTCCCAGGTAATCTCCCTGTTTGCCGCAATAAGTTGGGCTGCAGAACTCACAATGTTGCCATT
>JBDLUZ010000197.1:0-4104 GCA_039805045.1 Bacteroidota bacterium
TGAACCGTTATTTCCTGTTCAGTTTCACTTATCACCTCCGCAAATTCGGCGGCAGGATTTGATTGGCTTTTCATTTGATGTTTTGTGCTTTTAAATTTTCATAATTCCCCTCCTGTCCAGGTTTACCTACCGCAGGTAGGAGGGGAGTTTTTTGCATTTCAACTGCAAAACAGTTTCTTCATTTTATTTATTCCTGACAGCTGTTTTTTGTTGTAATTTCCGTCTCCAACAAGACGAGTAAAACTGCTCTCATGAAATTATTTAAAACCGGAAGTGGTATTCTTTTGCAGCATGAACAAAATGTGTTTGCTGTTGCAGGCGAATGGGATCATTTGGTCAATATTGAAAACTTGCATGCCCAACTTCAAAGTTTGATAGCCACTGCATCTCCAGTGGGTGATGAAAGCTGGCTTCATGCACAGCCATTGCAAGCGCCATTGGGCTCGCAGGAAATATGGGCAGCCGGTGTTACCTACCTGCGCAGTAAGGAAGCAAGGATGGAAGAGTCCAAACTCAGTGGTGGTGCTGATTTCTACGCTAAAGTGTATGAAGCAGAAAGGCCTGAGCTTTTTTTCAAATCCACTGCATCCCGTTGTGCGGGTCCGGGTGAAGCTGTTTATATCCGCAGCGATTCCCACTGGAATGTGCCCGAACCAGAGCTTACCCTTTTTGCCAATCGTCATGGGAAAATTGTGGGCTACACCATCGGGAACGATATGAGTTCCAGGGATATTGAAGGCGAGAATCCGCTGTACCTGCCACAAGCGAAATGCTATGAGCGCTCAGCAGCAATAGGTCCCTGTCTGTGGGTTCCGGAGCATCCTATCAATCCGGATACAAAAATCAGGATGCAGATCAGGAGAGCTGGAGCAGAGGTTTTCAGTGGCATGATTTCCATCAATCAGATGAAAAGAAAACATGACGAACTCATCAGTTACCTGTTCAGGGCCATGCATTTTGCGCAGGGCGCTTACCTGATGACCGGCACCTGCCTGGTACCTCCGAATGATTTCACCCTGCAGCCCGGTGATATCGTTAGCATGACGATTGATGGGATTGGTACCCTTGAAAACAGCGTTGAACAATTGAATTAAAATATACAATATGACTTACGTGGCAGACAACAACAGGTATGAGCGCATACCTTACCGCAGGAGCGGCAAAAGCGGACTCGTGCTTCCGGCTATTTCATTGGGATTGTGGCAGAACTTTGGATATGTCGATCTCCGTTCCAATTATGAGCAGATCTTGTACCGTGCTTTTGATCTCGGTATAACCCATTTTGATCTCGCAAACAATTACGGTCCGCCCCCAGGCAGCGCTGAATCCAATTTCGGAGACATCATGCAACAGGGATTTGGACGCTACCGTGATGAAATGATCATTTCTACCAAGGCAGGATTTACCATGTGGGACGGACCTTATGGCGATTGGGGCAGCAAGAAATACCTTGTTGCCAGCCTCAACCAGAGCCTGAAACGCATGAAGCTGGATTATGTGGATATCTTCTACCACCACAGGCCCGATCCCCAGACACCACTGGAGGAAACAATGGGCGCCTTGGATCTAATTGTCAGGCAGGGGAAGGCCCTTTATGCCGGCATCTCCAATTACCCGCCAGAATTGGCTGAAAAAGCCTTTAAAATACTCCGAGAGCTGGGTACACCCTGTGTAATCCATCAGCCCAAATACTCCATGTTTGAGCGCACTCCCGAAAAAGGATTGCTGGATGTATTGGAAGATCATCAAGTGGGATGTATTGCCTTTTCTCCTTTGGCACAGGGTATGTTGACAGACAAGTACCTGCAGGGTATTCCGGCTGAATCCAGGGCTAGCAGGAATCCGTCTCTCAAGCCTGAGCAGCTTACACCGGCCAGATTGGCAGCCATCAGCAGGCTGAATGAAATGGCACAACAACGCGGACAAAAACTGGCTGAAATGGCAGTGGCCTGGCTGTTGCGTGATGATAGGGTTACTTCAGTACTCATTGGTGCCAGCAAGGTGGCGCATGTGGAAGATGCTTACAATGCCTTATCCAACCTCAGCTTCACCAAGGCTGAATTGAAGGAAATTGATAGCATTCTGGATGGAGCGGAGTAGTTAACCAAAAATGCGAAAACTGATTTAACGTTTAATTTACGTGCCCATTGGCGATGATGATTTAGGTTTGGGATGGAGTTTTGCTGGAACGACACACAGCCAATTCCATCCCAAATATTTTTTATGCAGACACTCAAATCGCTTGTACAGACTGGATTACTTTATCTGATATTGATTATTGGAACCCTATCCTGCACCAGAAATGCCCTTACGGGTAAAAAACAACTAACTATATTGCCAGAAGCAGAAATTCAGTCGCTTGCTTCCGGTCAGTATAAAGATTTTCTCAAAACACATCCCCTTGTTGCTGGTCAGCAAAATGCTCAGGTGGCAATGGTTAAGCGCGTAGGTGAGCGGATCACCCAGGCTGTAAACCGTTACTATGCCGGGAAAAATATGTCCAGCGTTTTGACTGGCTACAAGTGGGAGTACAACCTTGTTGATGACGCAACAGTCAATGCCTGGTGTATGCCCGGAGGGAAAATTGTGGTTTACACTGGATTGTTACCTATCTCAATGAACGAAAATGCCCTCGCCGTTGTGATGGGCCATGAAGTTTCCCATGCTTTGTTGCAGCATGGTAACCAACGGATGAGCAGTTCCATGCTCCAGCAGTTTGGGGGCATCACGTTAGCCGTAGCTTTGAGCAGTAAACCGGCACAAACGCAAAATCTTTTTTTACAGGCTTACGGCATAGGATCTGAAGTGGGGGTGATGTTGCCCTTCTCACGTAAGCATGAACTCGAAGCCGACCGCTACGGGCTCATTTGGGCTGCTATGGCCGGCTATGATCCGAACGAAGCCTTGGCCTTCTGGGACAGGATGGAGAAGGCTTCTGGCGGCAACCAGGTACCAGACTTCCTCCGCACACACCCCACAGATGCGGTCAGAAAGGAAAAAATCAAATCCTACCTTCCCGAAGCACTGACTTACAAGGGGAAATGAGTTTGACTTATCAAATGTGATAGTAATAATGGAACCACTTTCCCAAAGCGACATAACAATAACCAACTGTGAAAAAATCATTTGCCTTTTTGTTTGTTGCCATGGCAATATGCTCCTGCCTAAAGGATGACAGTGAGGTTGTATTTGCGCTTCCTCCACAAACGCAAACAGGACAAAACGTGTTGGGCTTTATGTTGGATGAATCGGTTTGGACCAATCACAATCGGGTTTGTTTTCCGTTTGCCGGTGGCTGCAGGGATAATGTTACCGCATTTTATAGGAACGGTGACATGGAGATACAGGCAGACAGGGTAATTTTTAAAAAGGGGTCAAGGAAATCCACAGAATCATTATCATTCAGCTGGTCAACAGACTTCAGAGGCCTTGTCAATTATTCTACGTTTTCAAATGATACGATAGGGGTGGTATACAGTTTTTCCGAGCCCGGCCAACCGGAAAAAAATTATACACTATCTCCGCAGCATCCCAATTTCTCTATCCGGTTGAACCGTCTGGATACCATCAATAAAATTGTTTCAGGAGAATTCTTTGGAACTTTATACAGCAAAGCACTCGATACGACAAATGCAATCTCTCTATCAGACTCGATTGTAATCCAGAGTGGAAGATTTGACATCAAATTGAGATGAGTTCTAATCTTTTTACCCATATTTTTCTTCCTTATCAGATTTAATGGGTGAATGTCTGATCGGAAATTGTTTTTTTAATTTGGCTATTACACAACCCCAATCTTTCGAAATTAATGTGCATATTCGTTGCATCAACTTTCAATGATGAACAGATACCTGAAACTGTCTTTTTTGCTGTGCTTATGTCTCAACTTTTTTGTAATTGCGGATGCACAAACAGTTCCTCAAGCTGGTTCAGGTGGAATGGGTATTGTCAAGTCGAGGGTTATCACTGAATTGATGAAAGGTGCAGTGAACGATGCACAGATATGGCAGATTATTAGCATATACAAACAGGACGGTTCTTTCGCCGATATTGATTACAGTGATCTGTCAACCACGGCAGGGTTCCCGCATCAGAAACATTTAT
>JBDLUZ010000198.1:0-4083 GCA_039805045.1 Bacteroidota bacterium
CCTAAAAGAAAAGTTGTGTTGGATAACATCCAGCAATTCGGTGACACCACAGCCAGGATACGCTTTGCAAACTTTCCATACAGCTCGGCTGCCATACCCAATGTGGATATTTACTCAGCAAAAAGAAAAGAGAATATCTTCACCAACATCAGTACTACAACTGTTACTGATTTCATCCCCTATGCTTCTGCATTAAGCGATACACTTTTTGTGAGGCAAACGGGAACAACTACTAACCTTACCCAGCTTAATGGCTTGTTACCAACTGCAAGAAGAAGCTATACTGTAATTTTCAGGGGTAGCTACAGGGTTACATCCGGCACAGCAGCAAGGACATTGACTTCGTTCCTTACTTTTTAAACCATACATACGCGAGGTAGATCTTTTACCTCAACAAAAAGCCGGCTGCACAATGCAACCGGCTTTTTTGTGGGTAGTATTGCCGTTGAGTTGGTTAAAACTTCCAACCCAAGCGGACTGCAACCCTGTGCATGGTGTATAAATCTGTTGACCGGGCTGAACGGTTCTGGCCAGGTCCCATCCAGTAATCAATATCATAACTCTCTTTCACCTGTTTGATATTTTTAACTACAGAAAGCTGGAGTCTTTCCTTTTTAGCTATTTTGAAGATAAATCCGCCACCCAACTCAGCATAATATCCTCCTGTTCGTTCATAAACCCTGGAACCAATCCATGTTGGAACGGTATCCGAAGCCTTTTTAAAATTATAACCAGCTGATGCTGTCAGAAACGGAGCTGTTCCCCTGAAACTAAAAACCTTTTGCACCTGGAGGTAAACTGGATATGACCTGAAACGGTAAAAATCGATGGCAGCCCCTAAACCATAATACCAGTTCTGCCTTTTTATGCCTCCCTGCAAGCGTAGGTCTCCCGATGGCTCTGTTGCACCAATTTGTACACCGATTTCAGGCATCAACCAGGGTTTCAATGCTTTCACCTGAGCTTTTGTAATGCTGAATTGCAACATCAAAGATGCCAGCAACATGTACCTGATCATTTGTCTGAGTTAATAGTGATAGAGGATTTTACCACAGGTTTTGCAGGATCGCTGAAGTCTATGAGGTACAAGGCATCTGCTGCTGAAACCATCGCTACAGTACCCAATGCGATGACATCATAGGCATTCATACCTTTAAGGTGACCAAGCTGTTTGATACTATTTACATTTGCTGCATTAAAAACTTTTAAACCATCCGCACCATCGCAGATCAGGAGTATATCTCCAACCTTTGATAGCCCATGCGGATTGGTAAGCGGATAAGATTTTAATAGCCTGGGTTTGGTGAGGTCAGCAATATCAACCACATCCAGTTGGTTGATGAAACCCTGACACTGGCTTCCGTTTCGGAGCGTAACAAAAGCATGTTTACCATCACTGATAACCGGATCACATACCCGGGCATGTGTAAACGTACCTACCTGTTTGGGTTGATCTTTGGCGGTAACATCAAATATGAACATACCTGTCATAGAGCCAATAAACAGGTTATTTCCAAAAGGAAAGATTGTTTCAATCCCCCAGTTACCGGTTGGAATATTCCTGACATACAAAGGTCTTTCAGGAATGGATACGTCAAATACCTTCAGATCCGTATTATCCACCGTATAAAGCCTGTCTTCCCGTAATCCAAACCGAGCCATACTTCCCCCTGTTCCATTGCTCACATTCCCCGATGCTGAGGCTGGCATGGCAAACATCATATCTTCCCTCCTGATGCCCCATCCAAAATACTCACCCTCTTGTAGCACAGTATCTACGGCCTGCCAATCTACGATGATTTTACCTGTATCATTGTCGAAATTAGGATAGTAACGTTGTGGGAAAACCCCGGTAACCACTTGCTGAAGTTTTACCTGCTGTGGATTACTGATATCTACTGCAACAAGGTCTGTGTACATATCAGCATAGAGGATGTTTCCCCTCACAGCCATATCTACAGCTCCTGGGATATTCACAAATGCCACATTCTTGGGTGATGCTACATTGCGGATATCGATGATATGCACACCCTTATACAATTCATTGAGAAATGCGAAACCATCCTTGTAGAATATCTTACCGGGGGCAACAAGTTCAAGTGGTGCACTGCTTTTGATATTAGCCTTTACTTCCTCCTTGGTCTTGTAAACGGGCTTGTAGATTGTTGTCTTTCGGGCAACATTGTCTTTTAGGCAAGACTGAAAAGACAAGGCAATAAGCACAGCGATAGCCAATATATGTTTCATAGTACTTCTTTTCTGTTATGACTGCAAAGTTCCTTAAAAGGTTGCATATCCAGCAAAAAACAGGATAAACGGTTGTTGAAAGCACTGATTCCTTTAGATAAGCCTGTAATTGCGGAAAGCAAAAAACCGCCTTCCAGTTAGTTTCTCAAGCCAGTACATGATTCTTTTTTTGAAACTGAACCGTTTCCTGCTAATGTCTATGTCTACCTGCCAATTCTTTGCTGCAATCCTTTGCTGCATGACTTTCGGGTGCGTACCCGAAAACTTTGCGAGCGAATCGAAATCATCATAGTTAAAAACTGTTTCCCTGGCGTCAAGTGCTGCCTTCATGGATTTACCCATCCAGTTTTTGCTGAGTGTACGCAGTTTTTTGTCCATTTTCTCCGGCGATTTCACCCAACCGTAGTGATAAACCTGTGCATCAATTAACCTGGATGGAAGTCTGTCTTTGATTCCCATTCTGAATCCCTGCGCATCCTTAAAGGAGTGAATGCGGCTGTCGTTTCGGATGATGCGTATCTCTTTGTTATACCAACGCCTGCTGTCTCCAACATAATCATAAGTACCGTAAAAATGAAGGTACCCGAATACAAGACCCAGAACGCGCGTGTCATTTAGATACTTTTCACATGCCACTCTGATAGCAGCATGATATTGTTCATGGACCACCTCATCACACTGGATGTAAAAAGCCCAGTCGCTGTCCGGCGCTATAGATTGAAAAGCTTTATCGGTTTCAACCGCCATCACCCGTCCGCCTTGCAGCAGAGACAGGTCCCACTCCGTTTCAACGATCCTGATTTTGTCTGACCCGATGCCTTGAATCAAACCCAGCGTATCGTCATCACTTTTACCAACCGCAACCACCATTTCATCCACAACCGGTAAAATGGAGGTAATGGCTTCCACTGCCGGATAATCATTGATGATGGCATTGCGGATAATCGTGAAACCGGAAATTTTCATTCCGCAAAAGTAGTGCAGCAAAAGCGGAATCAATAATTTGGAGTCTTATCTTTAACTTGTTGCAGTATTAAAAAAATTAATATTCCCCTCCTGGCCAGGCTTGCCAGCCGGGGCTGGACGGGTGGCACGAATGAGCTAGCACCTTCGGTGCGAGCGAATGAGCTTGCCTGCCGAAGGCAGGTGACGGGGTGGTGGAAATTAAAATCTGATTCTACCACCCCGCCTCAACAAACTCACTTCGTTCATTTGTCTCGGCACCCCTCCTGGCCAGGCTTGCCAGCCGAGGCTGGAGGGGAGTTCTTTGCCTTTTAATATTACAATACGTTTATCTTTAATCTCTTTATTTGAGTGGAAAATTAAACCATTATACTTGAAAAAAATAGTTACCAACCTCACCTTCTGGGTGCTGATCGCCATCACTGCAGGCGCATTACTTGGGCATTTTAATCCGTCTGCTGCGCTAAAAATGGAGCCTTTGGGTAAAAACTTCATCACAGTTATCAAATGGTTTATCAGTCCGATCATCTTCCTAACCATTACCCTCGGGATCAGTGGTATGAACGACCTCAAAAAGGTAGGACGTGTAGGTGGTAAAGCCATTCTCTATTTTGAAATCGTGACCACCCTAGCATTGTTGATTGGAATCATAGTGGCCCATTTTATCCAACCCGGTGCAGGCGTCAATACTGATGCTATCAAAGGTGGCGATATTTCAAAATTTACATCGTCAGCCCAATCATTTTCCTGGTTGCAATTCCTTCGTGATAACCTGACTATCCAGGTTCTTCTGTTTTCCATCATAACTGGCATACTGCTCAGCAAATACAGTGGAAAAGAAAAAATTATCCATCCACTCCAGATTGCATCTCG
>JBDLUZ010000199.1:0-4079 GCA_039805045.1 Bacteroidota bacterium
CCATCCTCATCCAGCAACGAAGCTGTATCAGACAGTATTCTTCTTTGTCTTTGTGCACAAAAAGATACGGCTTCAGGACTCCATTCATTCAGCGCAGAAGGGTCCTTTCTAAATAACCCACTCCCACTACATGGCGCATCAACCAAAACAAAATCAAAAAAAGGGCCAAGCCTGGAAAAATCTGCAGCATCATTATGCGTCACAACTACATGTGAAGACCCCCACTTGGTTATATTCTCCTGTAAAACCGATACCCTTGATGCAATCAGCTCATTGGCAACAACCAGTTTGAAATGAGGCAACGAAGCCAGCAAAGTTGATTTTCCACCCGGAGCTGCACATAAATCAAGTCCGCGCAACCCCGTTCTATTGCCCAACACCTGCTCCACAGCTTGGGTGATGAACATGCTGGAAGCTTCCTGAACATAATAAGTACCTGCATGCAAGTGGGGATCAAGAGTAAATTGTGGCCTTTTTGAAAGGTAACTGCCAGCTGAACACCAGGGTACCTGGTGAGTAACGAGGTCTCCAAAAACGGCATTGGCCTCTTTGTTTCTCAAAGGGTTCATTCTAACTGAAACAGGTATTGAGCCCTGCTGGGCAATAGCCATGGCTTCCCTGTCGAAACCCGAACAGGAACTTATTGAGTCAAGGAAACATTCAAAGGCTCCATTCATTTCAGCAAACTGAGTGCTTGAAGAATGGTGGCGTCAAATGTGTGCAGCACTTCAGCAAGAACAGAAATCCTTTCCTGAGACTCCTTCCAGTTGTGCTCTTCTATACCTTCCCGGATTCCCGGCAAAGTTTTAACACCATATCCGGTATAAAATCCGGGGGCATATACCTGATGCCTATACCAAGGCCTCCTCGGAAGACCTTTTTCACTCAACAGTTTTTGTTCTGCCTGAAACAATATGGTATTGAACTTCGTAAGTTCTTCGGCGCTGAGTTTCTCGGCTTCCTTGATCCGGGATTTAAGCAGGATTGTACTTTTGCTGACTTTTGAAAGTGCATTTTCAAGCTGACTGAATTCCAGAAATGGCACTGCTGCTTGCTCAACAGGCATTGCCATTTTTTTACGTGGATCTGCAGCAAGCTTATATATACCATCCCTGACTAATTTATTTTCCATTTCAGTATCCAATCTCATCTGATCAAGCATCCCTTTAAGTTCCGTAAAGTATTCCTGAACCGTACCTGTCAGGGTATTGTAATCAAAAGGCAATATATCCGCATTGGCCAAACGGAGCATTGACCGGCCAGCAGTCTGAGCCAGGGCTACGCCATACTTGAATCCGGGATCTTTGAATCGGGTGAAATGGTCATAGGAATCATATATTGAATGATATTCACCGCCTTCACCTTCGCCGCCGTATCCAATATTGGCAGATGGTATACCCAGATGCTGAAAGAAAGGAGAATAATCTGAACCGGCACCAAGTGCTCCTATTTTCATATACCTGTTACCGATCATTTTAGCCCGTGCATTCCGCTCTGCCGTTGCCATCCCTCTGGCATATCTTCTCTCCAAAACTGAAACTCCTGTTTGGGGATCAGTCACGGAACCTGCAACTTCATTGAAAAATCCCTCAAGGGCATGTGAACCGCCAATACCCAGATATCCCCTGCTGTTACCGTCTGAGTTCAGGTATGCTACAGTCTTCTGCTGCAACTCAGCAGCATGGTCTTCAACCCATTCTGTTGAACCCAGCAATGCTGGCTCTTCTCCATCCCATGCGCAGAACACAATGGTTCTCCTGGGCCTGATACCCTGCGTGGCCAATACGCCTATTGCTCTTGCTTCATCCATCTCGGCCACCATTCCACTGATTGGGTCTGCTGCGCCATTATTCCAGCCATCATGGTGGTTACCGCGGATTACCCACTGATCCGGAAACTCCGTTCCTTTCATCTTGGCTATAACATTATAAAGGGGCACAATATCCCAATTGAATTGCAACTGAAGCTTGACTTTTTCAACACTGGGACCAACATGATAGGTTATGGGTAGTCCCCCCTTCCACGAATCAGGCACAACAGGGCCTTTCAAAGCTTTAAGGAGGGGAAGTGCGTCTTCATAGGAAATAGGCAACACTGGGATCTTCATGATTGTGGTGATCTCGCTGCGCTCCAGTCTCTTTGCACCTTTAACTGACCCGTATCCTGGTGTGCCGGGATCGCCAGGGTAAACTGGCATATCCATCACTGAACCGCGTTGCACACCTTGTGCCGGCCGAAACGGACCATCAGGATAAACATCACCTGCCGCATATCCATCATCTTTGGGGTCAGAATAGATGATACATCCGATTGCACCATGTTCTGCTGCCACTTTTGGCTTGATACCGCGCCAGGAGCCACCATACTTGGCAATTACAATCTTCCCCCTGACACTCACGCCCATTTTCTCTAGTTCTTCATAGTCTGCAGGTATCCCTCTGTTTACAAAAACCAATTCAGCAGTAACATCGCCATCTGCTGAATACGCATTATAGGTGGGAAGCTGCTGGTCTCGCTGACCAGAAGTGCGGTCTTCCTTCAAAACAGGTTCGTCAAGTTTTGCTTTGTATGGCTGCTTTCCAAGCAGTTCGAGATTTCTTGATTTTGGTGTCGGAAACAAAACATGATATTCTGCCAATTCGGTTTCATAGCCCCATTGCCTGAACAGGGAAGCCATGAATTCAGCATTTGCCTTGCCCTGCACAGATCCGGCATGGTGAGGTTTACTGGTTAAAAACTGCATCCATTTATCCTGATCTTCCGCACTGAGCAGTTGATCAAACTTCTTTTCAGCTTCAAGCTGCCTGGCAGCATGTTCAGCAGTAAATCCTGTTATCTTTTGCTGGGCAAATGCTGATGTGCAGGATAATGCAATCAAGACATGGAATAGTATCGACCTCATGGATAAAATTTGTACCCATAAAATTACACAAACATGTGGTCATGACATAATCAGATCAAACATTCCTGATCTCAGCCAACAAATCCTGCAGGGCTTTTTTGGCATCACCAAAAAGCATGGATGTTTTGGGCTGAAAAAATAGCTGATTTTCTATACCGGCATAACCTGGCTTCATACTACGCTTATTGACGATAACATGTTTAGCCTCTTCTACTTCAAGGATAGGCATACCGTAAATGGGCGATGACGGATCTGATTTGGCTGCGGGATTAACAACATCATTGGCACCCAAAATCAATACAACGTCAGTATTTTTAAACTCCTCATTGGCTTGCTCCATCTCCAGTAACTTCTCATAACTCACATCTGCTTCCGCAAGCAATACGTTCATGTGTCCTGGCATCCTTCCTGCAACGGGATGAATGGCATATTTCACTTCAACACCTTTCGCTTCAAGTGTTTTTTCCAGCTCGTGACAAACGTGCTGAGCCTGTGCAACAGCAAGTCCGTATCCTGGAACTATCATCACTTTGCTGGCGTAACTCATCACAACCGCAGCGTCGCTGAGCGTAACTTCCTTGTACGTTCCTCCTATTGCAGTGGATCCACCACCGGCAACAGCTTTATTGCCCCCAAAAGATCCAATCAACACATTTTTGAGCGACCTGTTCATGGCATTACACATCAGGATGGTGAGCAGCGTGCCTGCTGCACCCACAAGTATACCTCCCGTGAGCATAACCTTGTTGTCATAGAGAAAACCTCCACAGGCAGCGGCTACTCCAGTGAATGAGTTGAGCAAAGAGATTACTACAGGCATATCTGCGCCTCCAATAGGCAAAACAAAAAATATGCCGTAGAGGATGGAAAGTGCAACTATAATGTAAAAGAAAAGCGGTGTCTCTTCCGGACTGGCAAGAAGCATAAAAGAGGCAAGTCCTACATTCAATAGCAGTATTACCAGGTTGATGATGTGCTGACCACCAAATGCGAAATCCTTGACTTTACCATTGAGCTTACCCCAGGCTATCATACTTCCAGCAAAAGATACCGATCCAATGATGAGACCGAGCAGAATTATCAACAAGGTTACCTTATCGAGTGAAGCAAAAAAAGTATACCCGCCTGCTGCATAGGTTTCTGGTGTGAAACCATGTATAAGGTGCCTGAATTCAAC
>JBDLUZ010000200.1:0-4059 GCA_039805045.1 Bacteroidota bacterium
TTTGGAGATACCAATGCTATTCAACAAATTAACGTTCATCGAGTAACTGAACTGCTAAAAACCGATACAGTTTACAATACTGGAAAATCGGTTAAATATGGCGAATTACTGGGATCTAAAACATTTAGTCCTTCAGTATTGAACGACTCTTTGTATCTTTTTAAGCAAAACATCGATCGTCAGCTTCGTGTTAGACTCAACAGTAATTTTGGAAGATCACTTCTTACATTCGATACTTCTGCTACAAGCCCTTTCAGAAACGATTCACTTTACCGTGACTTCAATAAAGGATTTGCCCTGATTCCCCAAACATCAGGTACCCAAGCGAATGCTCTCATGAGTTTTGCCATGAGCGACACTGCAACCTATCTCAGACTTTATTATAAGTATAAGAAGGATGGCAAAACTGATACGACTCATAAAGATTTCACATTCAATACTTTATACGGGGGAGCCGGGATAAATAACATCACAAGATCTTTTAATGGAAGTGAAGCATCTGCTCATATAGGGTTACGTCCAAGAGGAGACAGTCTGCTTTATATTCAGGCCGATCCAGGTACTTACTCCCTACTGAAATTTCCTGGTATTGATGAATTTAAGCAGAAGAAAGGAAATGTAATTGTACACCTGGCTGAAATATCAATGCAAGAAGTTCCAACAGCAGGAAGGAGACCCAATATTTTCACAACTCCGGAATATCTTTACCTAGAAATGTTTGATTCCGCAAGCAGAAGAGTATTGCCTTTCCTCTCTGATGGTTTCCTTAATGGAAAATTTGAATCTTATTTATTCGGCGGACAAAGGAGATACATTGCTGATCGGAATAACAACTTTGTTTCTGCATATAAAATGAATATCACCAGGTATATGCAGGGTATTGTTACCAGAAATAATCCAAACTTGCAGCTAAAGTTGTTTGCACCTTTCAGTTTGCGTTATGAAGATCTATTTATTACATTTGCCCTGAATAACCTCAGTAGGGGTAATGTTGTTCTTGGTGGTGGAAATCATGCAAGTGACAAGATTAAATTAAGGGTCGTTTACTCAAAGCTTTAACTTTTGACATTATCTTTGCCAACTAATCAATAAAATCATGCCTTACCTTTTCACATCCGAAAGTGTATCTGAAGGACACCCAGACAAAGTTGCTGATCAGATTTCTGACGCGCTTATAGACAATTTTCTTGCTTTTGATCCCATGGCAAAAGTTGCCTGTGAAACTTTGGTTACAACCGGACAGGTTGTGCTGGCAGGTGAAGTTAAAGCCAACTGTACACTTGATGTACAGAAAATCACCAGAGGTGTAATTGCTAAAATTGGATATACCAAGAGCGAATATATGTTTGAGGCTAACTCATGTGGCATTCTCTCTGCCATTCATGAGCAATCTGATGATATTAACCGTGGTGTAGAAAGAAAGAAAAAGGAAGATCAAGGCGCTGGAGATCAGGGTATGATGTTTGGTTATGCAACAACCGAAACAGACAACTTTATGCCTCTTGCACTTGACCTGGCGCATAAAATACTCATAGAACTTGCGGCAATAAGAAGGGACAAGAAAAGTAAAATGCCTTACCTGAGACCAGATGCTAAAAGTCAAGTTACCATAGAGTATGACGACAATGACAAGCCACTACGCATTGATGCCATTGTTGTTTCCACCCAGCATGATGACTTTTCTACCAACGACAAGAAAATGCTTGATACCATTAAGGATGATATCATCAACATTGTCATGCCCAAAGTGAAGTCTAAGTGTAAAAAAGATGTACAGAAGTTGTTCAGTGATCAGATTACTTACCACATTAATCCAACTGGAAAATTTGTGATTGGCGGTCCTCATGGCGATACCGGACTTACAGGCCGTAAAATCATAGTTGACACTTATGGTGGTAAAGGTGCCCATGGTGGTGGAGCTTTCAGTGGAAAAGATCCTTCTAAAGTTGACAGAAGCGCAGCCTATGCTGCTAGGCATATAGCTAAAAATATGGTTGCAGCAGGAGTGGCTGATGAAATTCTCGTTCAGGTATCTTATGCTATTGGTGTTGCTAAACCAATGGGTATTTTCGTAGATACCTATGGAACATCAAAAGTTGAGCTCACAGATGGTCAAATAGCCAAAAAAGTGGAGTCACTTTTTGACATGAGACCTTATGCCATTGAAACAAGGCTCAAACTCAGAAATCCAATTTACCAGGAAACTGCTGCATACGGCCACATGGGTAGAAAGAATGAGGTAGTTACAAAGACACTTGATAAACCAGGTGGAGGTACACAGACCTTTGAAGTTGAATTATTTACATGGGAAAAGCTTGACTATGTTGATAAAGTAAAAGATGCTTTCAAACTGAAATAAATTAATCCAAACCCTCCTAAATGGAGGGTTTTTTTTTCATAGTATGCTTCATTCTGACAATAATTGGCAAATATTATCATCAGCTGTTCATTATGATAATCCATGGATAACAGTTACTGAATATGATGTACTTAACCCTTCCCAAAAACAGGGGATTTATGGTAAAGTCCATTTTAAAAATATTGCAGTAGGTATAATTCCTTTGGATGACATGGGTAATATATATCTGGTTGGACAATTCAGGTTTACATTGGATAAATACTCCATTGAGATTCCGGAAGGTGGAAGTTTAATAAATATGTCTCCTCTTGATTCTGCAAAAAGAGAATTAATAGAAGAAACCGGAATGCAGGCTAGTACCTGGGATCATGTACTGACTATGCACCTTTCCAATTCAGTAACAGATGAGCTTGCATTGGTGTATCTTGCAACCGATTTGAGTTTTGGCGATCCTAGTCCTGAAGAAACTGAAAAAATTGATTTAATGAAATTACCTCTTGAAAAAGCATATCAGATGGTAATGAATCATGAAATAACAGATTCAATGTCTGTAGCAGGAATATTACATGCCAAAATTTTAAGTCTTCAAAAATTGCTACATGAAAAAAAATAACAGCAACATTATAGGGAGGCAACCTGTACTGGAAGCCCTTAAGGATTCTGTTCAACTTGAACGTATTTTTATTCAGAGAAATGCCTCAGGTGAAGGAATTGATGAAATTAAAAATCTTGCCCAAAAATTACAAATCCCAATAAATTCAGTTCCAGTTGATAAACTGAATTTCATGACACGGGCAAATCATCAGGGTGTTATCGGAATAAACAGTATAATCCAATATCTCGACTTGGAGGACTGCATAGATCATGTTATAGCTTCTGGTCAGACACCACTTTTTGTAATGCTTGATGGCATTACAGATGTGCGGAATATCGGAGCCATAGCAAGAACAGCATTGTGTTGCGGGGCACAAATGTTAATTATTCCAGATAAAGGCATTGCCGCTTTGAATGAAGAAGCCATGAAATCCTCTGCAGGTGCTTTACAAAAAATCATGGTAAGTCGTGTCAATAGCTTGCTTAAAGCCATTGACACCCTTCACCTCAATGGCATAAAAGTATACACTGCAGAAATGAAGGCTGTTCATAATTTATTGGGCGTTGATTTCAAACAACCTGCATGTATTGTAATGGGTAGTGAGGACAAAGGTATTCAGGCATATATCTCCAAAGCAGCAGATATCAAATTTACGATACCCATGCAGGGAGACTTTGATTCATTTAATGTAGGTGTTGCTACTGGTATTATACTTTTTGAAGCTTCGAAACAAAGAATGTTGTTTGACGCTAAATAATTTGAATGGATTTCAGGATTGAATTTAACCCTCCAGCACTAAAGGAGAAAATAGATATCACAGACAAGATTTTGCTTATTGGATCTTGTTTCACAGAGCATATGCATGATTTCTTATTGAAATCAAAATTTCAAGTACTTCAAAATCCTCATGGGGTACTCTTCAATCCGGTGAGTATTTTTGAAGCAATCACAACATATATTCAAAATAAACAAATCAATGAAAGTGATTTGTTTATGCACCTGGGACTCTGGAAAAACTGGACATTCCATTCAGCTTTTGCCGATACAGACAAATTAAATACACTCAACAGGTTAAATGTTTCTATTCAAAAAGGACATGCATTCA
>JBDLUZ010000201.1:0-4053 GCA_039805045.1 Bacteroidota bacterium
ACCATCGGCATTGTTTGCCCTGCAGGTTACATGCCAGCAGAAAAAGCAGCCAATTGCATCCGGACACTGAAAAAGTGGGGATATCGCGTTGTGGAGGGAAAAACTTTGGGAGGCAGTTCCAACAATTATTTTTCAGGAACGGATGACCAGCGACTGACGGATTTGCAAGAGATGCTCGACAATCCCGAAGTCCATGCCATCCTCTGCGGAAGAGGCGGGTACGGCACTACGAGAATTCTCGATCAAATCAACTGGAAGGCTTTCAAAAATAATCCGAAATGGATTGTTGGTTTCAGCGACCTGACCATTCTGCATGGATTCATGCATGAGCAGCTGCAAATTGCCAGCATACACGGCCCCATGGCAGGTGCCTTCAACCAGGATGAGGGCGAGAACAGGTTTATCCAATCCCTGAAGGATACCCTTGAAGGGAAAGCAACCTCCTATACCGCCTCCCATCACCCATTCAACAGAACTGGTAAAGCAAAAGGTACGCTCATTGGCGGCAATCTATGCATCATGGCCCATGCTATAGGGAGCAATGCCGCCTACCAAACAGCAGGAAAAATTCTTTTCTTAGAAGATGTTGGGGAGCAGCTTTACAACATAGACAGGATGATGCTCCAATTGAAAAGGGCGGGCATTTTCAAAAGGCTGAAAGGACTGGTTGTGGGTGGATTTACAGACAATAAAGATACGGATAGGCCATTTGGACAAACCGCTTATGAAATCATACATGCACACGTAAAAGAATACAACTACCCGAAATGTTTTGGATTCCCAATCAGTCATGAAAAGGAGAACCTAGCCATCGCCATTGGCTGCACCTACCAAATGACGGTGGATGCCGATGGGGTTATTTTAACCAATCAGGTGCTTTAACGCAGCATCTATATTGGGATAGATGAAATTGAATCCGGATTGTTGGATTTTTGATGCACTTACAGTCGTGCTTTTCAACACCTCAATACTCATCTCTCCCATCATCAGTTTCAATACAAAAGCAGGTACCTTTACCGGGATTGAAAATGCCCCATTCATGGCCCTTGCAATGCCGAGCGTGAGATCACGGTTAGTGCTCGGCTCTGGTGCAACCAAGTTATAGACTCCGGCCATTTCCGGTGTTTCTATGGCATGGATGAAGGCACGACAGAGGTCATCGATGTGGATCCAGCTGGTAACCTGTTCGCCTGATCCAAGAATAGCAGCAACGCCCATTCTTGCTGGCTTCTTGAATTCAGCCAGCGCGCCGCCCTCATTACTCAGGGCTATTCCCAACCTTAATTTAACCAGGCGTTTGTTCAAATCCTGCACTTTATCAATGCTTTCTTCCCAGGCTTTGCATGTTTGTCCGAGAAAGTCATCAGCAAAAGGCATCTCCTCTGTAAACGGAACGCCATGGTCTGGTCCGTACCAGCCAATTGCAGATGCGGATATGACCGACTTTACCTTATTGGGATTGGAAGAGAGGCATTTGTACAACAACTCGCTCGATTTGGTGCGGCTGAGGCGAATGGCTTCCTTCCGCTTTTTGGTCCACCTTTTTTTAGCAACCCCCTCACCTGCCAGGTGAACAATGTGATCTGCCTGGGCAATGGCTTGTGGGTCTATTACCATGGCATCGGTATCCCATTTGGCATAATAAATCCTGCCACTGGGGCGAAAGCTGTTTTGCTGGGATGTTGTTTTGTATGCCGTAGCGGTTTCTATGGGATTCCTGGATAGGATGATCACATCGTATCCCTGATGTAGGAGATGTCTGCTGAGTGCTGTACCGATCATCCCTGTACCGCCGGTAATCAAAACAGTGGGCATAGTGTTTAATTTGGTGCAAAATTACGCGATCGGCGCAGAACGATTGCAACGAAATCATAAAAAAGCCCCGGGTAGAAACCCAGGGCCGATTGGTACGGTTACATGTTGGTTTTTCATATAGGAACTTCAAGTGTATTTCCAGGAGGAAGTACACCAATTAATCGGGTTTTTTGCCATCCAGAAAAGTATTGATGGTACTGATTTGTATGCCATTGTCCTCATCAGTTCCTACAGCATAACTGCTGTAAAATTTTTCAACTGAAGCAAGGGTTGAACCCTGTAGCTGAAGGTTATGGCGCACATACGCCGGAACTTGTTCGTATTCATTATGGGGATCAGTGGCATTGAAATTGAAGGAAAGGTTCCTCAGTTTATACAAACGCTCAGCGGCCTTGGCTTTATGAGCTTCAGCCTCATCGGAGGCCAGTTGTCTTTGATATTGCAGCAGATCCATTGGTGGCGTTTCGTCGCGCACTGGCGATGCCGCACGCTCATTGTGAAAAACCAGTTCAAATGAATCTTCGCTAACTGGAGAAATATTTTTAACTGAAATATTTTGCTCAGGTGCTTTAGGCTGTTCCGGTTCAACTACGGGTGAAGTTTTCTCCGACACATTATCAGCATTCGCATAAATTATAGATGGCTTCGTGAGGAATCCTGAAGAAGTTGTTGATTTCCTTGACTCAGTTGGGGGAACAGATGCTGATTCGGATTTAATTTCTGTGGCTTTAACTACCTGCGTAGGCTTATCTTCCATGCTCAACCCCAGTTCAAAAACTATGGGAGTCTCATCACTGCTCAATTCCACTTCAACAATCGGAGCTGATTGTATAACAGGCACTTCCTCTTCCACGATATCTGCCTTAACTTCAGCAACAGTTTTTACAGGAGCTGCCATTTCAAGTGTCAGCATGATCCTATCGTCTTTGGCTTGCTCACGCGGTGCCTGCCCGATTGCAACGGCTGATGATTTCTGCTCAAAACCGGTTGCTATGATTGTTATACTGATGTCTTCACCCAAACTTTCGTCATAACCCAATCCGAGAATGATATCAGTATCCTCGCCCGCCTGAGCGATGAGGAACTGTTGAATTGTTTCAACTTCATCCATGGTAAACTCAGTGATGCCAGCCTTTGAATTGATATTAATCAATATCCATTGAGCCCCGCGGATATCGTTGTCATTCAGAAGCGGAGAATTAAGGGCTTGTTCAATGGCAAGCTGCGCACGATTCTGACCTTTTGCCCTTGCACTGCCCAATATAGCAACACCACCATTGCGCATAACAGTGCATACGTCTGCAAAATCAACATTGATTTGTCCGGTTGTATTGATAACATCCGTAATACATTTGGCTGCCGTTGCCAGCACATTGTCTGCTGTAGAAAGCGCGGCACTCATGGTAAGATTCCCGAACTGGTGCCTTAGTTTATCATTACTGATTACAAGCAGTGTATCTACGCAAGACTTCAGCTGTTCTATGCCATCAGTAGCGTACAATGCCCGCTTTTTGCCTTCATAGGAAAAAGGAGTGGTTACAATACCCACTGTTAGTATGCCCATATCACGACAAATCTGGGCAATAATTGGCGCACCACCTGTACCGGTTCCACCACCCATTCCTGCAGTCACAAAAGCCATTTTGGTATTGACCTCCAGAATTTTCCTGATTTCATTCAGACTCTCTTCGGTGGCCTGCCTGCCTATTTCAGGATTCGCACCTGCACCTAACCCCTGTGTGAGAGAAGGACCAAGTTGAATCTTGTTGGGCACCCTGCTTGATGCAAGTGCCTGTGCATCTGTGTTACAGACAATAAAGTCAACACCCCCAATATCTAGGCTATGCATATAGTTAACTGCATTGCTGCCACCGCCACCTACGCCAATCACTTTGATTATTGAAGATTGTTCTTTTGGAAGATCGAATTGTATCATGTTGCAGAAATTTAGAATATGACGGGTTGTTGATTAATGGTTAAGTTTTATTTTCAAAGTTGTTTATCCCCTTCTTCCTTGAAGAGATCTATCAGGCCATGTTTTATGCTATTCATGAATTCGTTGATGGTCTTGCCACGCCTACCGTTAACTGCTTTGAAATCTTCTTCAGCAGGTTCTGGCAGGTCTGATTCACGTTCAATTGGGGCTACAGGCTTAACCTGAATACGATTCTTATCAGGGTCCAGCCTGATCTGATTATTCTCATAAACACTGTATCCCTTGAGGATAAGACCAATACA
>JBDLUZ010000202.1:0-4049 GCA_039805045.1 Bacteroidota bacterium
ATGTCTTTACGATGACGAGGAAAACCTCGGATTATTCGATACCTGGGCAATATCAGTAAGAGATGGAGACCGCCTGATTGCAAAAGGACTCATAGACCTCGGGGCAAATGCCGTGATGGCCAAAGTCAGTTTCTATGACCCTGAGTATATCAGGTTTAGTCCGGGTAAACTCCTCATGCTCCTGGAAGTGGAATTTATGCGCGAACAGGGATTCCGTTGGTACTACCCAGGCTATGTTATTGTAGGAAGACCAAAATTCGATTACAAACTCTTCCTGGGGAGGGAGACTGCTGAATACTTTGATCCGGAGGTTGAATGCTGGAAACCCTTTTGTGAAAAAATTATGGAGCCTGAAATCAGAACGGAAGATGAAGATGCCGAGCTGATCCACCATTTCATCCGGCACTGGATGTAGGCAAACACCTTAAAACACCCGATTACCGATGAGAATTTTTATTTCAGCCGACTGGCACCTGGGCAAGCGTTTGCACCAGGAAGACCTCAGTGAAGACATGGAACTGTTCTTTGCATTCCTCCTGGAAAAAATCAGGGAAGAAGAAACAGACTACCTGCTCATAGCAGGAGATATTTTTGATCAGCATAACCCTGCACATGAGGCCACACGGCAGTATTACAGGTTTTTGTCCAAACTGAATGCCACCGGTTGTAAAGCCATCATCATTGCCGGCAACCACGATTCCCCCTCTTTTTTAGATACCCCTTCAAGCCTGCTCAGTAATTTCGGAGTAACCGTTGTTGCACAGTTTCCCGGATTGGATAAAATCAACCAGGTATTCATTCCTGTTGAAGACAAAAGAGGCAAAAATAAAGCGATTGTGGCAGCTATCCCCTTTTTGCAAGACAGGTTTATCAGGCAAGTAGGAGAAGGGGAAAGCTCGAAAACAATCGATGAAAAAATTCAAGAAGGCATGCGGAATATCTTCCGCCACACAGGAGAAGCCCTCCGCAGAGATCACCCAGGTTTAACACATATCGGCATGGCACATTTGCATGCCCAAGGCATGCAGGTAAGCGAAGCTGAAAGAGACATTCAGATTGGCAACGTGCTGGGCATCACTGCCGATGCACTGAACCAGTTTGATTACCTCGGGCTCGGACATATCCATACCGGACAAGCTGTGCTGGAAGGACGCATCCATTATGCCAGCTCACCCATCTCACTTGGTTTTTCTGAAAATAATTATGCCCATAAAATCATCAGGCTGGAGCTGGAAGACGGACAAATCACACAAAGTTTTATTCCCATACCCAAAACACGTTCACTCTATCAGGTTAAAGGGAGTCTCGTGGAGGTGGAACAAAAACTCAATAGCCTCCGCTGCAAATATCAACTGCCTGTGCTGCTAGACATTGCCATTGAAGAAACCACTTACAAACCTGCTGTCATGGAAGCCATTGCAGCTTGGAGAGAAACACTACCAGCACGAAATATTAGGCTTATCCAGCAACGTGTTACCTACCTCGACCGCATAAACAACTCTCGTACATCAGCATTGCAGGCAGAACGTGTTCACGACCTTCAGCCGGAGGTAGTTTTCAGTTCACTGATCAAAGAGCGGGAAGATGACGCAGAGAAGACAGCTATCATGGAACTGTTTCAATCCATTTTATCAGACCTAACCCGCTAACGATGAAAATACACCAACTCCGCTTCAGGAATATCAACTCCCTCAAAGGCGATTTTCTCATTGATTTTGACAGACCCGAGTTTACTGGTGCCGGATTATTCGCCATAACCGGTCCAACCGGTGCAGGCAAAACCACCCTCCTCGATGCCATCACCCTGGCCTTGTATTCCTATACAGCAAGGATGGAAAACGTCAGTGAGTCTTCTGTTGAAGATGACAGGGCCATCATGACACGCGGAACAAAAGACTCCTTTTCTGAAATCACATTCAGTGTAAATGGCATTACTTACCAATCTCATTGGTCTGTTCGACTTACCCGCAACGGCACCCCTGATAAAATCAAACTCAAAATCAGCCGGAAGGAGGGTGATGCATTCCAACCTCTCACAGATAAGGTTTCAGAATCCAAGGCAGCCATTGTTAAGATAATCGGACTCACCAAAGAACAGTTCACCCAGGGTATTGTACTCAGTCAGGGTAAATTTGATGAATTTCTCCGTGCAAAAAATCATGAACGCTACGAACTGCTGGAAATCATCACCGGTACAAGCCTCTTCCGTGAAATTGGAATAGCTGCCAACCAGCGGTTCAAAGAAATCCAGCAGCAAATCAGGCAGCATGCTGCCATATTGGAAAACGTCAGACTTCTTTCTGTTGAAGAAATTTTACAGCTGGAAACGGAACTCAGCGAATTGGATACAGCCAAAATAAAGCTTCTGGATGCACAAACGGTTTTAAATAAGCTTAAAGACACCAAACAGCGCATTGAAGAACTGAACGGGATTGTGTCTGATATTGATGATGAACTGAAGACACACAGCCTTAAAAGAGCTGAAATGGCACCACAGGTGCATATACTGGAAAAGCATAACCTGGCACTTCCTCACCATGGTCAATGGCAGGCATGGATTCGGGAGCAGGAAGAAGTTAAGCGCCTTGATAGCCAGATCAACAGGATAATCAGTGCTGATTTGGAACAACAAAAGGTATTATCAAGATGCTGTGAAGATCTTGCACTTGCTTCAGGGTTACAGTTACAGGAATCTGATTTTACAAGCCAGTTGGAACACTTTTTCAACCTGATAAACAGTCTGGATACAGCCTGTGAATCACTCAAAAACAAGTTCGACAGCCTTCGGAACCCCATGGTTGCTGCAGTTCAGGCGTTACCAGCCAGCCTCCGGACTGCATTGAAAGAAAAGCTTTCAGATTCCATGTGGTTGCGCAGTTATAAGCAGGAACAGGAAACCTTGTTGAATGACAGTCCACTTCCATCTTACATTTCGGGCATGGATTTGTCTGAAGCTGCAGCAAAAAGTCGAATCAGGATAAACGGATTGCAACAATGTGGCAGTCAGTCTGCCCGGATGGATGCCATCCAGGCTTCATCCAATAAAATTCAGGCGGAGGAGTCTGCATTTCAGCTGACATGTGAACAAATTAGTCAGGATAAATCACTGACTTTAACTGAACTGGCAGAAGGTGAAAAGGCTGCTGATGTTTTACGTCAGGCTGTTGAAGCCAACAAAGCAGTAATGGCTTTGGAGATCCAGCGCAGCAAATTGAAAGATGGAGAACCATGTCCCTGTTGTGGCTCCACAAACCACCCCTATGCCAGCATGCTGCCTACTTTAAATGATGAACTTGAAGCAACTTTTACGCAACAGCTTGAAATGGTTAACCAGCTGAAAGTCAAACTTAACACCCAGGAAAAAGGGATATTGGTGGCAGAAACCAGTCTGGCTGGATTAAACCAACAAATACAGCAGCTGGAAACTGAGCGCATACCCCTGCTAAACAATTTGGAGACTGGTTTACAAAACGCTCAAATACCCGGTGCCACCACAACAGAGATATTTGAAGCCATCAGACAGGAGGAGTTATTAGAAAAAACGATAACCCTGCATCAACAGTGGCAGCAGTCCGTCATTCACCTTGACAGCCTCATAGGGGGGCTTGAAAACATGCAGCAGGCAAAGCAAGAATTAGATAACAGAATTCTTGAAAGAAAACAAGCCTTTGCCGGTGAAAATATTCAACAGTTCCGCAATAACCTAATCACCAGTTGGCAGACTGCTACCGCAACCCTGACTGCTAATGCCATTGAAAAAGAAAAGCTTAGAAGTGAGATTTCGGGTCAAAAAAGCAGCTGTGAAAGCCTGCAACAGCAACTAATGGCAACCTTACAAAACGCAGGATTTGCCGATATCGAAGAGTTCAGTTCTGCCCTGCTCAATCCGAATACAGCTGAGGAAATCCGCCTAAAGTTAGACCAGCTTAAAGAAGCAGAGAACACTTTGAAGGGAAAAAAAGCACAGGCTGCTCTGCAGCTGGAGACTATCACAAAGGAAGATGACCCTCACCAAACAATGGAAGAATTGTTGCTTTCTCTCAGCAGTA
>JBDLUZ010000203.1:0-4047 GCA_039805045.1 Bacteroidota bacterium
ACTTTCAAGCAATTCCTTATCCTTTTTTGCTTCAAATGAAAAAAAGCATTAACTTTGCCGTCCTTTCACAAGGTTACGGGTGTGGTGACCCGTAGCAATTTTGAACAGAATGGACCGCTTCTCCCGGTCATTTATTCAACCCCAAAGGCAAAAAAAGAATCATGAAACGTACATTTCAACCGCATCGCAGACGCAGAAAATCAGTACATGGTTTCCGTAAGCGCATGGAATCAGCCAACGGACGTGCCGTTTTGGCCAGCAGAAGGAAAAAAGGCCGTAAAAAGCTTACAGTTTCCGACGAAAGCAGATTGAAATAATCCAGGTGGTTATTCACATAATTATAGCTTCGGATTTCATTCCGGAGCTATTTTTGTTTATATGAAGCAGACCTTATCCAAGGCAGACCGATTGAAGTCTTATACCAGAATCAGGCAATTGTTTGAGAAAGGCAGTAAGTTGCGGATTCAGCCATTGCTCATTTATTATCATTTAAGCAGGTCGTCTGATTTTGCTGATGGGTCCTGCCTTCAGATGGGTGTTTCAGTAGGTTCAAGACATTTTAAAAGGGCCGTGGACAGAAACCTCCTCAAGAGACGTATCAGAGAAGCATACAGGCTCCAGAAGCATGTTCTGGCAGAACAGCTCCGGGAATCGGAAGTACATATGGATATTTTTTTTGTCTACCTTAACACAGAGGTAGCCGCATATCCGGTTCTATATACAGCCATAGAGGCGGGATTAAAGCAGCTGCAAAATAGGATCAGGCAATACGGTGAATCACTGTGATGAGTAGATTTTAAAACCCTTAAAGCATAAGTATGAAAGATGAGTATTTTATGCGCATGGCCCTGAAAGAGGCCGAGAGAGCCTATGATGAAGGAGAGGTGCCAGTAGGAGCAGTAGTGGTCATTGATGGAAAAATAGTTTCGCGCGGATATAATATGGTTGAGAAGTTAAATGACCCAACGGCACATGCTGAAATCATTGCACTTACATCAGCATTCAATGCCCTCGGTTCTAAATATTTGCCAGATGCAACGCTATATGTAACTGTTGAGCCCTGTCTGATGTGTGCCGGGGCTTTACACTGGAGTAAGACAGGCCGAGTGGTGTGGGGGGCAAGTGATGTAAAGAACGGGCATCATGTTTATACAGAAGACCGGAACCCATTTCATCCAAAGACACAGCTGTTAACAGGATTATTGGCAGATGAGGCCGCTGAATTGATGAAATCTTTCTTCAGGTCAAGGCGTCATTGAGTAGACATATACGATTGCTCTGGTCAACCCTTTTCCCTTTCCATCGTCGCTTGTTTGTCTTTTCCTATCTTTGTACTCTAAAATAAAAGTTATGTCATTTACATTACCCGCTTTACCATTCGCACATGATGCGCTGGAACCGCATATAGACACGCTAACCATGCAGATACACCATGGTAAGCATCACCAGGCATATGTAGATAATTTGAACAAGGCTATTGCAGGAACTCCGCATGAAGGCCAATCCCTTGAAGCACTTGTAGCATCAGCAGGTTCAATTTCGCCAGCAGTAAGAAACAATGGCGGCGGTCACTGGAACCATACATTTTTCTGGGAAAGTCTCGCACCAGGTGCTGGAGGTAAACCAGAGGGATCTTTAGGTGCGGCAATTGATGCAGCTTTTGGTTCTTTTGATGCCTTTAAGGAAAAGTTCAGTGCTGCAGGGATGACCCGTTTTGGCAGTGGCTGGGCTTGGTTGTTGTTAAAAGATGGCAAACTTGAAATCTCATCTACTCCTAATCAGGACAATCCTTTAATGGATGTTGCTGATGTAAAAGGTACTCCACTGTTGGGTGTTGACGTATGGGAACATGCTTATTACCTTAAATATCAGAACAGGCGTGCGGATTATTTATCTGCATTCTGGTCGGTTGTTAACTGGAGCAAGGTTACTGAGCGTTTTCAGGCAGGGTCGTAACCACTGCCTCCCCAGGGGTGGCAACGGGATATGCGTTTGAGGGTTTTCCAAAGGCCCTTAATCATACCATATTTGTTGAGTGCGTCCAGTGCATATTGTGAACAGGAGGGTGTGTACCTGCATTTGGGGCCAAGCCAGGGAGAAATTACAAGTTTATAAAACCTTATCAGCAGCACAAAAGGAAGTATAGCGATCTTTTTCCAAATGGTTTTACGATTTTCCATCAGTTGTAAAACTAGTAAAATAGGGTTAAAAACACAGAATTAGGAGGGATAAACACATGAAAACATGTTGTTTATCCCTTTTTGCTTTCCCGGGATGTTTTGAATTTTATCTAAACATCCCAAAATGACCAACATACTGCGTATAAGAGAGAAAATCGGCTTTCAGGAACCAATCAAAGACATAAACCAGTTAAGTGAGGGTGAAGTGCAGGAGATAATTGACCGTTGGGTAACCCTGCTTGCTCAAAACGGGATCATGTTATCTTTTCATGAAACGGATCCGGATCCACGAAAAAGATATGTTTTCATTTACCATGTATTCATGGATATCCTACTGCCTCCCCACGGGGCGGATATGGTTTTTTGTTTCATGTATGACGGGTTATCTGATGCCTGGCTCATGAAAGAACCTGAGAGCATAGCCAGGGCAATTCTGGAGAACCTGATCAACAAAAAGACTCCGGTTTCCCGCGGATTGAACCGCAGGGTCAGGATGAACAGGCTCAATAACCTTACAGAGCCTGAGTTTCACTACTTGGTTAATCAGTACAAGCAACGATATACCACAATACATGGTATTTCCATTGAATTTGGCGAGCGGTGGTTTGAGATGGGCAGGCTTATTCTCACAGGTAAGCATAAAACAAGGTATTGTCAGCCTGTTGGATGCAGAAATATTTGTGGAGAATGGCAAATTGAGATGAGCAGAATAGAAGGTAACTGGAAAGTGATCAGCATTGATATAGAGGGAATTGAACTTTAAGTGATTATTTAGCCCTTTATCCTTATCCAGTTTGCGCCTTCCCCCCTTTTTTTGTAACTTAGCTAATCCAAAAAAATAAGCATTGTCGGAACAAGGATCGTTTTTTAAAAGGCTCAGGAGCATTGGTGGTGATGAATCAGAGATGACTTTCATAGATCATCTGGAGGTATTACGCTGGCACATAGTTAGATCTGTGCTTGCAATCGTCAGCAGCGCCATTCTCTTTTTTGTATACATAGATGAGATATTTGATAAGGTTATTATGGGACCAACCCGCAATGACTTTATTTCATATCAATTGTTTTGTAAGTTGAGTCATGCTTTGGGGATGGGAGATTCACTCTGCATGCCAGCCATGAAGTTAAACTTACAGGTAACATCCATCAGTGGCACCTTCATGTCGAGCATCACAATAGCCGTTGCAGGTGGTCTCCTTGTGGCTTTGCCCTATGTATTCTGGGAGATCTGGAAGTTCATCAGGCCGGCACTTAAGCCTACAGAGTTAAAATATACACGAGGTATTATTTTCTGGGTGAGTATGTTCTTTTTCATCGGTGTAGGCTTTGGTTACTTCATGCTTGCTCCATTTACATTCAATTTTCTTTCCAATTATACCATTGGTGGTATGGGCATTATTGATTACAGGCCTACGCTCACCGATTATCTTGATACCCTGATTGACATTGCACTTGGCGCAGGAATTGCTTTTGAGTTGCCAATGGCCACCTGGCTTTTGGCTAAATTAGGGATCATCACACCAAATTTTCTCAGAACTTACCGCAAGTATGCATATGTTGTTTTGCTTGTGCTTGCGGCCATCATAACGCCTTCACCAGATTGGGGATCACAGTTGATTGTGGTCATTCCACTTGCTTTGCTTTACGAAATCAGTATTGTAATTGCAGCACGTGTGAAGAAAAAACAGGATGAAGAGTGGGAATAGGATTGTGAATCGTGATCTTTAAAAAATAAAACCATGAGAATAGCTGTAGGTTCAGACCATGCAGGCTTCAGGTATAAGGATGCCCTCAGAGAGCATTTGTTGGGAAGCGGATTTGAAGTAGAGGATTGCGGAACATTTACAGAGGCTTCCTGTGATTATCC
>JBDLUZ010000204.1:0-4028 GCA_039805045.1 Bacteroidota bacterium
GAAAGCAAACATATCAGATGCAACATTAAAAAAGGCTGCGAACAACCAATTTCAGTTTACGCGGATAAAGAAAAGATTAGACAAGTCCTGATTAACCTTGTTGAAAATGCAATAAAATACGGCAACAAAGAAGGTAAAATAGAAGCTGGTATTTACAGAACAGATGGTAATGTTCTCATAGAAATTTCTGACGATGGAATCGGTATTGCAGAAGAACATCTTTCCAGAATTTTTGAAAGATTTTTCCGGACAGATTATGGTCGAAGCAGGAATATTGGAGGCTCTGGACTGGGCTTAGCAATTTGCAAACATATTGTTGAAGCACACGGGCAATTTATCCAGGTAAGGAGTAAACCGGGTATAGGCACTACATTTGGATTCACACTCAATAAAAACAAGGAATAAAAGAACCCCGCCAGGAATGGCAGGGCGTTGCAATTAAAAGATAAAAGCATTCAATAAAGATTGCATCTACCAATGTGTAAACTAGTTAACGTATGTAACCAAATCGTTACCGCAACATTAAGTTTAAGTAAACAAATACCGGCATTAAATACGCAACAGGGCTTATACTAGGCTTTCACACAATAATTAAAGTTTCCTTAATAAATACTTAAAAGACAGTTGACTTTGGGGTTGTTGCTTTACACAAATCTTTCTAATGCTTAAAAGAAAGCCTGAAGTTGTAATCATCAGTGACATACACCTCGGAACTTATGGATGTCATGCTACGGAATTGGTAAGTTACCTTCGCAGCATTGAGCCCAAATTACTCATTCTGAACGGGGATATTATAGATATCTGGCAATTCAGAAAAAGATATTTCCCGGCATCGCACATGCAGGTAATCAAAGAAATATTCAGCATGATGTCTAAGGGAACTAAAACCGTATACATAACAGGAAACCATGATGAAACTCTCCGAAGGTACAGCGGACTAGAAATGGGAAATCTCCAACTGGTGGATAAGCTTGTGATAGACATCAATGGTGAAAAGACATGGATATTTCATGGAGATGTGTTTGACTCAACAACTAAAGGTTCCGCCAAACTAATTGCCAAACTCGGAGGCCATGGATATGATATGCTGATATTGGTGAACAGAGCCATAAACTGGCTGCTGAAACTATTTGGTAAAGAGAAAATGAGTCTTAGTAAAAAAGTAAAAAACAGTGTCAAAAAAGCTGTAAGCTGGATTTCAGATTTTGAGCAAACTGCAGCTGAACTTGCCATTGAAAACAATTACAAAAATGTGATATGCGGCCATATCCATCAACCGCAGATCAAAAAGGTTACAACAGAGAATGGATCCGTAACATACATGAATAGTGGAGATTGGATCGAGAACTTAACTTCTCTGGAATATGATAATAACTGTTGGAAAATACATCATTGGAATGATATTGAAATAACAGCGCATGAAGTCAATCGCATTAAAATAGAAAATAAAATTCCAATGCTTAATGTGATTACCGACGAAGTACTTCTGAACTTTAATTCTTTATTAACTGCAGCAACTTCAAGATGAAAATATTTTATGCAGTTCAGGCTACAGGAAATGGACACATAAGTCGTGCAAAGGAAATATTACCTATTCTAAGTCAGCATGGCGAAGTGGATATATTTTTAAGCGGAAGTAATTTCAGTCTTAAAACAGACCTTCCAATTGCATACAGGAGCAAAGGAATGAGCCTGCACTACAATAAGAATAATGGAAGCGTTGATGTAATGAAAAGTATATTTTCTGTTAACCTGAAAAAAATTTGGCAGGAAGCTGTGCAGTTGCCAGTTGAAAAATATGATCTCATCATAAACGATTTTGAATGTATTACTTCGCTTTCCTGTAAATTAAAACATATACCATCGATACATTTCGGACACCAGGCAAGTTTCATGAGCAGAAATGTACCCAGGCCTGAAAAGAAAAACATAGTTGGAGAATATGTGCTGAAACATTACGCACAAGGAACCAGGCAACTGGGATTACACTTCGAGGAATACGATTCCAATATCCTGAATCCGATCATAAAAAAAGAAATACTGCAGGCTGACCCTGAAGACAAAGGACACATAACAGTTTATCTGGGACATGTCAGTGACGAAACCATTGAAAAACAGCTTTCAAAAGTAAAGGATTTCAGGTTTGAAGTATTTTCTGGAAAAGTAACCCAACCCTTTTCCCGTGGTAATATACAATTCTACCCAACAAATCCAGCCCTCTTTAACATGAGTATGTTGAATTGCAGTGGTATCATCACCGGAAGTGGATTTGAAACACCTGCTGAAGCTTTATATCTCGGCAAAAGACTGATGGTCAATCCCATGAAAGGACAGTATGAACAATTATGTAATGCTGAAGCTCTTAAGAAATTCAATGTGCAAATCCTTTATGACTGGGACGATAACTTTATTCATTCATTCTATCAGTGGATGAATAATAAAAACCAATCATTGTTGAAGATAAAACATTCAACTGACGACATTATTGAAAATCTGATGAAACTGCATTCGGAGTTAAATGTCAAACAGAAGACAGTTCTGAATAGAGATGTTGTATTAAACCATCAACAATTCCAATTTTGGGAACAAACATCTCATCAATCAATGCCCACTTCATCACCTGAGTATAGATCAGTAAAGCAGGCACAATAACATCAGCCCTGTCTTCACGTAAATTGAAATACTGCATGCGGTCCTGAATTGAAAGTAAAGACAATTCCCTGTAATACTCTTTCAGTAAGTCAAGCTGGATTGGTTTTCCATCTTTCTTTTTACTCAAAGAAAAAATCTTATTGATGTTACCTCCGGTACCAATAGCTATGCAGCTTTTCAGTCCACGAATCTCATCCCGTATAACATCCTTTAAGACTTGCCAGTCACTATCACTTACTTGCCCTTTAAGCAACCTTATAGTACCAATATTGAAAGACCGCTTGAACATCAGCTGGCCGTTCATAAACAAAGTAAGCTCAGTACTTCCTCCACCTACGTCGATGTATAAATAATTATTGCTGGGATCAAAACTTTCAGCAATATGAGACTCATAAATCAATGATGCTTCAAAATCGCCTGTTATTACCTGAATCTGAATCCCGGTTTCTTTATCTATCCTTTGTACAATTTTATCTGCATTTTTGGCATCTCTCATAGCACTGGTTGCAACTGCAAGATGTTTATCCACCCGATATGCTTTCATCAGGCTAGCGTATGCCTGCATGGCATGCAACATCATAGATACCTTTAAGTCTGTTATAATTCCGGTTTCAAATACATCGAAACCAAGTCTTAACGGAACCCTGACAAGATTTAACTTGTCAAATCTGGGTTTTGATAACGGATTAAACACAACTTCAGTAATCAGTAACCTGCAGGCATTGGAACCAATATCAATCGCGGCTAATCTCAATTTATTATATTCCCTTTTTTAATAGATAATTATAGATATCCTGCTGCGCCCTTACTTTTTCCGGACTATGCGAATTTACATAGTTGTTCTCGAAATCCTCATCTAAAATTCTCGCTTTAATGTTATCTGAAAGCTGGATATCCAAAATGTCTTGCAACTCCCTTTTCAACTCAGGATCATTAATGGGACATGCAGCCTCTATTCGGTGATCTAAATTGCGAACCATCCAGTCTGCACTGGAAATATACATACGCTCATTACCTGCATTATAAAAAATCAATACCCTTGCGTGTTCAAGAAATTCATCCACAATGCTTACAGCATGAATAGCAGTTTTCTTTTTCTTCTGACCTAATTTGGCAGAATATATACCCCTGATAATCAGATTGACCTTAACACCACTTTGAGCTGCATGATTGAGCTTTTCTACCAAAGAAATATCACTGAGTGAATTCAACTTCAAAGTTATACCAGATGGACGTCCTTTTTTAGCTTCTCTAATCTCAAAATCTATTAGTTGAATAAGCGATCTACGCATTCCAACCGGACTTACCATCAGTGTCTTGCATTCAACTAAACTTTGGGCATGGAGTACCGGATTTTCAAGGTAATGGAAAATTCG
>JBDLUZ010000205.1:0-5284 GCA_039805045.1 Bacteroidota bacterium
CAGAATGAAATCATCATAGCCTTTGCCTCCTGTTTTTCAGCTGAACTGGACTGTGTGGCGTTCCACTGAATCTGGTGCGGTATGCGCTGGTCATCTAAATTGACATCGATGGTGATGGTCGACTGGTTCATGCAAAAAATTTAAGCTGCAAAGGTACGAAAAAAGCTATAGGCGCAGGTCAAACTGGTTTTTCAATAAGACCTGTCCCAATCATATCTGCCCGCATCTGCTCATCATTGTATATCAGGATAAGCTTCCGTCCAATCTCTTCGGGATCAGCGGGATCAAAAAACATGCCGGCCATACCGGTAAACTCTGCCATGGAACTATTGGATACAGTCAAAACAGGCACACCGGCCTTCATAGCATTCACAACAGGTATACCAAAACGTTCCCACCTGCAGGGATGTACCAAGGCATAGGCTGAAGAAAGGAGAGAAACTTGGTCGTACGGACCAACCTCTCCGGTAACAACCACATCATTCCTGTATTTGTAATTTTCAAGATCAGCCAGAAAAGGGGCAGCATAATCACCTTGCGGACCACATAAAACGAGTTTCATGTTGCTGCCAATCCGTTTTTTAAAAACAGAAAATCCTTTCAGCAGGTTAATCAGGTTGGCAGCAGGATGGATTGGTCCGCGGTACATAAAATAGGCATCCCCTTGTGTAAATTGGTACCGAACTACATCACGGGCATCATCATCAGTAACCACATAGGCAGTATCCGCCTGCGGTGGCTTTACAATGATTTTTTGGGCTATTCCGGGAATAAGTCTTGTCAGTTCGCTGCGGGTAAATTCTGAATAGGTGAATATTTCAGTATTGCTTGCACACGACTTTTTGAGCCACCTGTTCTCCCTGAGGCGGTCCCAGAAACCTAACCCGGAAGTTTTATCCTGGTGATACAAATCATGCACCCAAAACTCATCAACACCCTTAAATTGCAGGGCAGTCTGCCTGATGCCGGTGTATGCACCGGGAACCTGATTGTTAAAATAGACATTGGCCATAACACAAAGGTATAACGAACGATATAATATTAACTTTGCCACATGAAGAAAGCTACACAATTCATCCATGCAGGTGCACACCCTGATCCGAGCACTGGCGCCATCATGACTCCCATATTTCAAACCTCCACCTATGTACAGGAAGCACCCGGGGTGCACAAGGGCTATGAATACGCCCGCTCTCAAAACCCCACAAGAACAGCACTGGAGGAAGCACTGGCAGTGATTGAAGGTGGACAATTCGGACTGGCATTCAGCAGCGGTGTAGCAGCAACGGATGCGGTAATCAAACTGCTTAAACCGGGTGATGAAGTCATCTGCGGCAATGATATGTACGGTGGAACCTACAGGCTCTTCAGCAAAATCTTCCTGAAATTCGGCATTGTTTTTCATTATGTCGATATGACCGATCTGAAAAATGTTGCAGCAGCCGTAACTCCTGCTACCAGGCTGATCTGGGCCGAAACACCCACCAATCCACTGATGAACATCGCAGACATCAAGGGCCTGGCCAGTATAGCCAAAGCAAACAATATCCTGCTCTGTGTAGACAATACCTTTGCCTCCCCAGCACTTCAGAACCCGCTCTCACTTGGCGCAGATATCGTCATGCACTCCGCCACCAAATATTTAAGCGGACACAGTGATGTGATACAGGGTGCCCTGGTGATCAATGATAAAGCATTGAGGGACGAACTTTATTTCATCCAAAAAAGTTGCGGGGCGGTACCCGGACCAATGGATTGTTTTCTGGTACTCAGAGGTATCAAAACACTCGGCATCAGAATGGAAAGGCATTCCCTCAATGGAGAAAAAATTGCACACTTCCTGAAAGCACATCCCGCAGTAAAAAAAGTCTACTGGCCTGGTTTCTCAGACCATCCGGGACACGAAATTGCAAAATCCCAAATGCTTGGTTTTGGGGGCATGATCAGTTTTGAATTAAAAAATGATACCATGGAAGCTGCGTGGAAAGTACTCTCAAGCACAAAACTTTTTTCACTGGCAGAGAGTCTGGGTGGCGTTGAATCACTCATCAATCACCCAGCCAGCATGACGCACGCTTCCATCCCCAGAGAGGAAAGAATCAAAAATGGCTTATCAGATACTTTGATTCGCCTTTCCGTAGGTATTGAGGACGCAGATGATTTGATTGCTGACCTGGAACAAGCAATGGCATAAAATTTAATAATACAACATATTATAAATGGGAAAGATAAAGTGGGTTTGTATTTTACTGCTACTTACAAGCAAAAGCATTCAATCACAAATAAATGTAAATTCAGTTATTCAGGAAAAGATAGACTCAATCCATAAAACAAATAAGATTCCTGGTATACTTATCGCAACTTCAATAAAGGGGAAACACCAATTTTTTACTTCTGGAAGTGCTAATAAAAAAAACAATCAATCTTTTTCAAAAGATACACAGTTTGAAATTGGCAGTATAACAAAAACGTTTACAGCATTTATTCTTGAATCTGTTTTACAAAGTAAAAATATTGCTGACACATCTTCAATTTTCCGCTTTTTGCCTGACAGCTTAAGAACTAATACAGCTCTTCAATCTTTTCAATTTATTCAATTATTAAACCACACATCAGGATTACCAAGACTTCCAGACAATATGGGAACACCTGTAAACTTTCTTCAACCATATGCTTCATACAAAAAAGAAGACCTTTACGCATTTTTAAGTTCATATGAGGTTAAACCATCTAATAGTGTAATTTATTCAAATCTTGGCGTTGGCTTAGCGGGTGTATTAGCTGAAAACATAAGTGGCTCCAATTATGAACACTTACTCAATAAGTATATAAACAAACCATTTGGTCTAAAGAATACAGGAGTTAGCTTAGCCAATAAAAGACCAAAAGCAACAGGCTATTTCAATAACCAAGAAGCACTATACTGGGACATGAATGTGTTAGTTGGAGCAGGCGGTATTAAATCTGATGCAAAAGACATACTGAATTACTTAGACTTCATCGCAAAACATCAATCAACACCAATCATCAATTCTATATTACAAAAATCAAGTAAAGTAAACAACCAAATATCAGTTGCCAAAGCTTGGCATACTATTGAAAAAAACAATCAAACATTTTTGTATTGGCACAATGGTGGCACTTATGGATTCTCCACTTTTTGCGCTTTCAATCCAATTAACCATAATAGCATTTTGATTGTGATTAATGCTTTTAACCAGAACTCAACAGCAGATAGGCTAGGCATTGAAATCATGACCAGCATATTAAATTAAAGCAATGCCAATCTCAATTGAATTGCAGGATTTTTTAAACCAAAAAGTCAAGGAATACAACAAGCAATCATTCATTGCAGCTGATCCTATTTCAATACCGCATCGTTTTTCTAAAAAGCAAGACATCGAAATTGCGGGCTTTTTTGCGGCCATTTTTGCCTGGGGTAACAGAACCACCATCATCAATAAATGTAATGAGTTAATGATGCTAATGGACAATGCACCTTATCAGTTCATAACACAACATGCAGAAATGGAGCTGAAAAGGTTTTTGGCTTTTAAACACAGAACCTTCAACGCAACAGATCTGCTTCATTTTATAAGGGTATTGCGCTATCATTATGAAAATGACAGTAGCGCCGAACCAACCTTGGAAAAAGCTTTCAGCAAAGGATTAAATCCAAAAGATGAAACTTTAGAGCAAGCCCTGATTTCGTTTCACCATTATTTCTTCAGCCTGGAAGATAGTCCGGGTAGGACAAAAAAGCATATTTCCACACCCGCCAACAATTCTTCCTGCAAACGACTCAACATGTTCCTCAGATGGATGGTTCGCAAAGATGATGCAGGTGTAGACTTTGGTATCTGGACCTCCATCAAACCCCATCAGCTTGTTTGTCCGCTCGATGTTCATGTGCAGCGGGTCGCACTCAGGCTCGGACTCATCACAAGTGAAAAATCAGACTGGAAAACAGCAGTGGAACTTACCAATAACCTCAAACAACTCGATCCAAAAGATCCGCTAAAGGAAGCCTCGTGCCTTCTGCCCAGCCTACGGCTGGCAAGCTCGTGCCTTGCATTTCCTCCCTCTTCCCTTATCCCTTATCCCCTGCCTTCGGCAGGTTTACCAACCTCTGGTTGGCAAGCTCGTGCCTTGTCACTCGTCCCTTATCCCTCTTCCCTATTCCCCGTATTTCACTAACTTTGCGGCCTTATGAGCCAACATTTATCCGAACAAGAAATCATCAGAAGAGAAAAACTGACTGCGATTCAGGCACTGGGTATCGATGCATACCCCGCCCCAGCTTATCCCGTAAATATCACAGCTACCGCTATCAGAGAAGGATATAAGGGTGAAGAGAATAAAGCTGATTATGCAGAAGTTTGTCTGGCCGGACGACTCATGGGTGTTCGGGATATGGGAAAGGCCTGCTTCGCCGTTCTACAAGACCATACCGGAAAAATGCAGATTTACGTAAGAAGGGATGATATCTGCAGTGGAGACGACAAGACTTTTTATGACCAGGTCTGGAAAACATTGGATATAGGAGACATCATCGGTGTGCAGGGTTATGTTTTCACCACCAAAACTGGTGAAACATCTGTACATGTCAAATCCCTTACCCTACTCAGCAAATCCCTGAAACCATTGCCAGTAGTGAAGGAGAAAGAAGGTGAAACCTTCGATGCCGTAACAGATCCTGAATTCCGCTACAGGCAACGTTATGCTGACCTGATCATCAATCCGCAGGTGAAGGAAACATTCCTGAAGCGTTCTAAACTCATCAACTCGATAAAACAGTTCCTGAACGAAAGAGGAGCCATTGAAGTGGACACACCAGTTTTGCAAAGCATCCCAGGTGGCGCTTCAGCTCGCCCTTTCATGACCCACCACAATGCGCTGGATATTCCCATGTACATGCGCATCGCCAATGAACTTTTTCTCAAAAGATTAATCGTAGGTGGCTTTGATTGGGTATATGAGTTTTCGAGGAATTTCAGGAATGAAGGAATGGACCGCACCCACAACCCCGAATTCACTGTATTGGAATTCTATACAGCCTATAAGGACTACCTCTGGATGATGGACACAACAGAGCAACTGCTGGAAAAGGCTGCAATAGATGTAAATGGAACAACGGAAGTAGAAGTAGGTGGCAAGGCTATCAGCTTCAAAGCTCCATTTAGAAGGGTAACCATGTACGACGCCATCCAAGAACATACAGGGTTCGATATCAGCGAAATGGATGAGGACGGACTGCGAAAGGTATGTAATGACCTCGGCATAG